>JBFHPX010000030.1:0-14063 GCA_041592575.1 Alcanivoracaceae bacterium | reverse complement strand
CCCATGATGTTCTGGTGTGGATTGAACGGGTCATCGACGCGCAGGAAGGCCGCGGTTTCCGGCATGAGCTGCATCAGACCTTGAGCGCCGACACGGGAAACGGCGCGATGATTGAACAGTGATTCGGCATGAATGACGGCCTTGATCAAAGCCGGTTCCAGACCAAAGCGCAGGGAAGCGGTTTCAATATAGCTGTCGTAGCGGTCGCGTCGCTCCGCCGTCAGCGGCCCGATCTTGTCCTCCCAGCCCTTGCGAACCGAGAGCAGCACATGATCACGCGACATCTGATCCGTGGACCGATCGGTAAACAGCACGCCACCGCCGGGCTGGCGGTACTGGTAGATGGTGTCGGCGACGGCGGGTGCTGCAGCACAGAGCAACACAACCCCCCAGATCAGGCGCTTCATAATCATGCTTTTTCTTGAGGCCGGCCTGCCATCATAGCCGATCTTTCCGGTTGCGCCACCCGTGCTGCGGGCCGCTTGCTCCTTGCAGACGACAGCTCGTCGACCCAAGCCGGTCAAAGTGACAGCTGTGCTTGAGTGTCAACTTCAGCTGTCCGGTAAACAGGTTGTCTCGGTTCCGGGGCTCCGGTAGCTTGGCGAGGAGTCTGATTACCCCCAGCGGGAGCCTCCATGACAACAAAACAGCAGGCGGATGCAGCGGTCGCGCCGCTGGCCAGTCTTTCCCGTCGCAAACTACTGAAAGCCGCCCTCTGGGCCAGCGCCGGCACCGCGCTGGCGGTGGCAGGCGGGTTTGCCTGGCTGCGCCGCTCACCGGTGGATGACTTGCCGGTGCCTGACGATCTCAAGCAGCTGTCCGCCTCCGAATACCACCTTTTCCGCCGTGCCATCACGGTGCTGCTGCCCACCGACGGCACGGTGCTGACCCCTGTTACGCAGATTCCGGTGATGGCCAATATCGACCACCTGATGGGGCTGGTAGAGCCGGCCATCCGCGAGGAGCTCGGTGTCGCGCTCGGTCTGTTTGATAACGCCGCAGTGTTCTCTGGTCTGCACGGCAAGCGCTTTGTCGATCTGGATGATAAGGCGGCACTGAAATATTTCGATGCCTGGTCCGCCGGCAACACCCTGCAGCGCACCCTGGCCACGGTGGTGAAGAAGTTTGTTTACGTATCCTACTGGCGTGATCCGGCCACCTGGCCGCCGATCCGTTTCGACGGTGCGGTGTCCGATCGCTGGGGCATCCCCTCGTTGGGCAACAGTCCGTTACCTGATGAATCCGTGGAGGTGACGGCATGAGTCGCATTGATACCGTCACTGCGGTGCCGGCGCAGGGTCTGAATGTGGTGCAGGCCAAAGATGTTGGCAGCGCGGAGTTATCGTTGCGTGCCGATGCGGTGGTGATCGGTTCCGGTGCCGGCGGTGCCGTGGCCGCCTACGAGCTGGCCCGCAAGGGCCTGGATGTGCTGATTCTGGAAGCCGGCCCGTATGTGCCGTCGACCGAGTTTTCCGAAGACTTCAACGACAGCCTTGAGCGCCTGTATCAGGACCACGGCGGCCAGACCAACAAGGAAGGTGATCTGCTGCTGCTGCAGGGGCGCTGTGTCGGTGGCTCCACCGTGGTCAATGGTTGCGTGTCGTTCCGTACCCCGGACTTCATTCTCGAAGAGTGGGGAGAGAAGTTCGGCCTGACCAATCTTAGCCCGGAGGCGATGCGGCCCTGGTTCGAGCGGGTTGAAGAGCATCTTTCCATCAAGGAAAACGGCGAACACGAAATCGCCATGCACAGCCGGTTGGTGCGCGACGGTGCGCGCAAGCTCGGTTGGTCGGTGAAGCCGTTCAAACGCAATATCCGCGAATGCGCCCTGACCGGTCACTGCCTGTCCGGCTGCAAGACCGATCGCAAGCAATCCATGCTGGTCACCTATCTGCCCTGGGCGATGGCCCACGGCGCCCGGCTGCACAGTGACACCCGGGTGACCCGGATTCTGGAGAACGGTGGCCGGGCGGTGGGCGTGAAGGCGGAAGTGGTCGGCGAAGATGGCATCAAGGTTGCCGACATGCATGTCGATGCCGACATCGTCGTGCTGGCTGCCGGTGCGGTGCAGTCGCCGCTGCTGCTGCAAACCAGCGGCCTGGCGAATCGCTCCGGTCAGGTCGGCAAGAACTTTGCCTGCCACCCGTCCATGTATGTGGCGGCGAAATATCCGCACGAAGTCTATCCGTGGCGTGGCGCGCTGCTTGGTGTCTATGTCGACGAATTCCTGACCCCGGAGAAGGGCGGTTTCATTCTTGAGGCCGGTGGTCTGGGCGCGGTGGAAATGTGCCTGCTGAACGAGCCGGGCACCGGCAAGCCGTTCCTGCAATTTATGGAGGAAGCGCGCTACAAGAGCGGTATTGTCACTTTGATCCACGACCATAATGTCGGTGAGATTCGTTGGGACGACGGTCGCAAGGTGGTGGATTACAAGGTCGCCGACAGTGACTTTCCGTCGATGCTGGCTGCGCTCAAGGCCAGCGCCGAGATTCATTTCGCCGCCGGTGCCGAAAAAGTGTTTGTGCCGAGCGTCGAGAAGCTGGAAATCCACAGCGTCGACGAGATCGACAGCGTGCTGGCGAAACTGGAGAACAAACCGCAACGGCTGCGACTGGTGTCGTACCACCCGCAGGGCACCCTGCGCATGGGCGTTGACCCGGCCGATTCCGTGGTCGCACCGCACGGTGAGACCCATGACGTGAAGGGCCTGTACGTTACCGATGCCAGCCTGTTGCCGACCTCAATTATCGTTAATCCTCAGGTCACGGTGTACGCGCTGGCAAGTTATATCAGTGGCCAGATTCTGGCCCGCCGCGGCTGATGCTGGTGCCTTGAGCTGCGTCCCCCGGCGCCGCGTCCTGATGACGCACGCCGGGGTTTATCATTTACCCCCGTTTCCGCTAGACTTCGACCGTTGCATAACAATAACGAGGAGCCAGAAGGCTCCCGGAGCAGGGTAAATGGCCCAGAATCATGACATCCCACCGGTGCTGCCGGGCGGTTTCGAGCCGCTGTCTCGCCGCAGCCTGTTACGTCTCACCGCCGTTTCCGGTCTCGCCCTGACCACCGGTTGTGCACGTTTGTTTGGCCGTCGCGATGCGCCGGAGGCGCTGACCTACGTCAACATGACTGAAGACGAAGTCCGGGTGGTGACCAAATTTACCCGCGCCGTGCTGCCGACAGCGCGCCATGGCTTGCCTGATTGCATCGACGAGATTCCCACCATCAAGAACATCGACCTCATGGTCGGCCAGATGGCACCGACCCAGCGCGAGTTGCTGGCACTGGGGTTGTGGGTATATGAATACCGGCCGATGGCCAGCTTCAGGTTCAGTCGCTTCAGCAAGCTCAACGACGAAAAGGCCCACGCCTATGTCGTCGCCATGCAGGAGGGCGCGTTTTTCGAGCGCGGCCTGACTACCACCCTGAAGGCGCTGGTCACTCTCAACTACTGGCGCGATTCGCGCACCTGGCAGGCTCTGGATTACTGGGGCCCGGTCACTGAGCGCTGGGGCGTACGTCGCCTCGGCAATGCCCCCCTGCCCATGGCCTGAGCCCGGAGAACAGCATGCGTCCGATCAATATGAGGCGTGAAGGTGTCGCTGTGACCCAGGCGAAGGATGTCGCCCGGGATCCGACGCTGGGTCGTCAGTTCAGCATTCAGACCGATGTCGTTATTGTCGGCTCCGGCGCTGGCGGGGCGGTCATGGCCTACGAGCTGGCCAAGGCCGGCCGCAAGGTGCTGGTGCTGGAATCCGGCCGTTACTGGCCGAGCGCCGAATTTACCGAGAACCTCGGCGACACTCTGACCAAGGTCTACCGCGATCAGGCCGCTCAGGCTAACACCACCACCGACGTGCTGTTCCTCGAGGGCAACTGTGTAGGCGGTTCCACCGTGATCGGTGCCTGTGTAATGCAGCGTCCCGGTGATGAAGTGTTCCAGAAATGGTCCGACGAGCTCGGCCTGACCGGGCTTGGCCCGCGCCAGATGGACAAGTACTTCGAGCAGGTCGAAGGCTGGCTGCACGTTCATACCAACGAAGCCCACGAAGTAAATACCACCGCCCACAAGGTGATTCAGGGCTGCGAACGGATGGGCTTCAGCTGGCGTCCGGTGCAGCGTAACGTCAAGAACTGCGCCCTTACCGGCCATTGCCTTGCCGGTTGCCCTTCGGACCGGAAGATGTCGGCCCTGGTTACGCACCTGCCGTGGGCCACCGCCTATGGCGCGCGTATTTTCTCCGACACCGAGGTCAGCCGGGTGCTGATGCGCGGTGGCCGGGCTACCGGCGTTGAGGCGGTGATCCGGGATCCTGACACTGGCACCGTGGTGTCGAATGTACGGGTCGATGCGCAGGTGGTGGTGCTGGCCGCCGGTGCCATTCATACCCCGCTGATTCTGCAGCGCAGCCAGGCGCCGGACCGCGGCGGCAATATTGGCCGCAATATGGCGGTGCAGCCGTTTACTCAGGTACTCGCCACCTTCAAGGAAGACCTGTACGGGTTCCAGGGCGCGCTGGTGGGCGTTGAAGTGGACGAGTTTCTCAAGTCCGATGGCTTTACCTTCTACTCGGCGCTGGCTGAGCCGGAACAGTTGATGGCCACCGGTGAACAGGAGGCCGGTGACGAGCACATCAACTTCATGAAGTCATTCAAGCGCATGGCCGGCCTGAACGCGTTCGCCATCGACAAGGGTGAGGGGCAGGTGGTCTGGGAAGGTGATCACCTGAGCGGCCGCAAGGTCATCAAGTGGAGCCCGTCGCGGGAAGATTTCGAGCGCATTACCCGGGCTACCTCGATTGCCGCACGGATTTTCTTCTCTGCCGGCGCCGAACGGGTCTGGTTGCCGACTTTCCAGAAGATGCATGCGGACAGCGTGTTCGATCTGGATGAAAAGCTGGCGCGAGTGGATTACGGCATCAACGGCATCTACTCCTACCGGATGAACAGCTTTACTCCGCACGGCACCTGCCGCATGGGTCTTGACCCGTACGAGTCGGTGGTCAGTGCCGATGGTGAAGTGCACGGCGTCAGCGGCCTGTACGTGGCCGATGCGTCAATTTTCCCGACGCCGGTATCGTCAACCCCGCAATGGACCGTGCAGGTGCTGTCGCGCTACGTCGCCGACCGCATCCTCGCCCGCGCGCCGAGCCACTTCCTCTCCTGAGACATAATTGCCGGGCAAAAAAAAGCCGCTTTTCAGCGGCTTTTTTTATTACTGGTCGGAGTAGCAGGATTTGAACCTGCGACCCCTACGTCCCGAACGTAGTGCTCTACCAGGCTGAGCTATACTCCGATTTCGCGCGTATTGTAGTGATATTTCGGCGGAATGCTACAGGCCGGCGGCAAAAACCCGGCGTCGATTGGGTGTTCGCTGAATTTTTACCCGGCGAGGTGCCTGAGCGACCATGGCAGGCGACGACAGCGGCCGGCATAATGCGCGCCCATGACCTCTGACTCCCTGTTTACCCACCCCTTTGGCGAGCTGACGCTGCGGCGCTGGCCGCACCTGCGCGACGATCCGCTGCGGGCCTGGGACGGTGCTGACCGCTATCTATTGGAGAGCCAGCAGGAAAGTATGACAGGGCAGGGCAGTGCCGGATCTGGACCACTGCTGATCCTGAATGATCAATGCGGCGCCCTGACGCTGGCGCTGATTGGACAGCGGCCACTGACGGCCAGCGGTGATTCCTTTGTTGCCCATGCCGCGCTGCAAGCCAATGCGGCCGATAACGGCATCGAGCTGTCGGCGCTGGACTGGCGCTGGGCGGACCAACCATTGCCGCCGACTACTGCCGCCCTGATCCGGGTGCCGAAGGAGCTGTCGCTGCTGGAATGGCAACTGGCTGCTGTCAGCACCGCGCTGCCGGCCGCTGCGCCGGTCTGGCTGGCTGGCATGGACAAACATCTGCCACGCAACCTGCTTGAGGTGCTGGGCCGCTATCTGGATCAGCCTCAGGCGGGGCTGGGGCGGCACAAGGCGCGGATCTTTCGTGCCCGGGTGCCGGCCAGCCCGGTGCCGGCGCCAGCGCCAGCGTGGCTGGATTTGCCAGACCAGGGCTGGCGCCTGCGCGTCGATGCCGGGGTGTTTTCCCGGCAGCAACTGGATATCGGCGCGCGCCTGTTCCTGCAACACATCCCCGAAGGCATCGACGGCGATATCTGCGATCTCGGTTGCGGTAACGGTGTGGTCGGCATGATGTCGCTCAAGCGGAATCCCGGCGCCAGATTGTGGAGCTGCGATGAAAGCGCGCTGGCCTTGGCCAGTGCCCGTGACAATATCGGCCGGATTTTTCCAGACAGGGAAGTGCGGTTTCATCTTGGCAATGGTCTGGACGGGCTGGACCAGCAGTTTGATCTGATTCTGCTCAACCCGCCGTTCCATCGTGGCCACGCGGTGGATGACAGTGTTGCCAGAATGCTGTTCCGGCATGCCCGCCGGCAACTGAAACCGGGCGGCGTGCTGCGGGTGATTGGCAACGCCCATCTGCATTATCTGACAACACTGCGACGCCAGTTCGGCAAGGTCACGCAGGTGGCGCGCAACAGCAAGTTCATTATTCACGACGCCACGCCGTAGGAGTCGTCGACCGGCCGCTCCTACAGCAGTGCTGCCATTAATTTTTCGACTTTGAACAAACTCTCCTGATATTCCTGCTCGGCGTCGGAATCGATGACGATACCGCCGCCGCCGTGGCAGATAATCTGCTCGCCATGGGTCTGGAAGGTGCGAATAAGAATGTTCGAATCCAGGTTGCCGTCACTGTCGAGGACGAACTGGCTGCCGCAGTAAAACCCGCGCGGCACCGGCTCCAGTTCGCTGATAATTTCCATCGCCCGCTTTTTCGGCGCACCGGTAATGGAGCCGCCGGGGAAACAGGAGAGCAGGGCATCCAGTGGATGTACCTCCGGGCGCAATTGTCCGGTGATGGTGGAAACCAGATGCTGGACATTGGAGAAGCGGCGCAGCTCGAACAATGGCTCGGCCTTGACCGAGCCGGCCCGGCAGACCTTGCCCAGATCATTGCGCAGCAGGTCGACAATCATCAGGTTTTCGGCCCGGTCCTTGGGGTTGCCCAAAAGCTCTTCACCAATCTGTTGATCCTGCTGTGGTGTGTCGCCGCGCTGGCGACTGCCTTTGATTGGCTCGGTAATGACCACGCCGTTGCGAATCTGCAAAAACCGCTCCGGCGAGACGCCAAACACACAGTCCCCATTGGCCAGCCGGAAAAAGCTGCTGTGCGGCGCCGGGTGCCGCTGATTCAGGCGCAGCCAGGCGCTGAACGGATCACCACTAAAGCGGGCGCTGAAACGGCGGGCAAAATTGACCTGATAGCAATCCCCGGCGCGCAGGTAATGGTGGATTCGGGCGATGGCGTGCAGGTAGTCGCTGTGTGGCAGGTCGCTAGTGAATTCACTCAGCAGGTGAAAGGGGGGGCATGGATCAGCGCTCTGCAGGGTAGTAATACTGTGCTGTTCAACGATAACGACATCGGCGGTGGTGCCGGCATACCCGATAAGCCCGATAGCGAGATGTCCGGGCCCCAGCATCTCGGCAACTCTGGCAGGCAGTGTTGCCAGTTTGCCATGTTCCTCGATACGAATGGTGTGCAGCGCGGAGCGGGCGACACGGAGTTGCCCACTATCACGCCAGACAGCTTGTACGGGAGGCAGAGAGGTCATCAGGGGGCCATCGCTACAGGTGGCGACAGTGTAGCAGAGCTGTGGCGGCGCGGAGCCGCCAGCGTGATTAGTTGGTCTGGTTCATCTTCGGCATGTTGATGGCCATCCATGCCGGCAGCCCGAGAAACTCGACGATCTTGGCTGTGGTGGTTTCCCGGGTAACGTCAATCTCCAGCAGCTTATGGTCATGCTCGCGGAAATAGCGCCGTATGGTTTCATTGCGGGCCAGATAGGAGGCAATGTAATGGTCCTTGTTATACAGCAGGTCCCAGTGGTACTGACGCTTACGGGCTGTCGGCATGCTGGTGTAATCCGGCTCCGAGGCAAGGAACAGATGCTCTGTGCCGCGGGCGATGTAGCCGGGATACAGATAGGAGGCACGCTCCATCATGTCTTTGCTGATGGCGTCACTGGAGGCCACGCCAAAGATTTTGGCGTGAAACGAGGTCAGGGAGCGGTACCATTCTTCCGGCTCCCTTACTGTCAGGATAAAACGGGAGTCCGGAAACAGTGCATCCATGGCAGTAAAAACCATATTGTCGGCAAACGGACTGTCCTGAAACGCATCGTGACGGTCAACGTAGGCACGCAGTTGACTGTAATCGCCGCGGCTGGCTTGAAGGGCGTAGAGTTCGCCCTCATGCTGCGGCGCGACATCAAGGCCCATTACCTGAAACACCGCTTGCATTGATGTGGTGCCGGTTTTGTGTGCGCCGATACAGAACACCTTGTTAAAGGATTTGTTTGCAGCCATGCAGCGCTTGGCGGCCTCGATAAAAGCTTTGGTCTGGTCGTCCACTGGTGTCCTCCTTTAGTCTTTCGCTTGGCCTTTTTCACAGACAATGAAAATACTTGAGCAAAGGTCCGGGTATTGCTGCCCTAGCATGTAACAGCCTTCCAGATATTCCGGTGAGATAATGTCCGTCTGCAGCAGACGGTCCCACTGAAAATTGGCAAGTGCCTTGAAGAAAATGCCGCCACGATAGATCACGTCAAGGCCGGCTGCTCGTGCATCACGCTCCAGAGTATCCAGTGAATAAGTAATGCGATGGCCATGCTCATGCTCTCCAGGTGTGACGGCGGCATTATGCGATATCAGCCCCATCTTGACGGCGATCTGACGGGACGGTGCATTGGCATTTGGGCAGGCGAGCAGGAAGCGGCCGGAGTCAGTCAGCCATTCGTTATTTATCCGCGCCATCACCGCGACCGGATCATCCAGATGCTCCAGTACATGTGTCATGATGATGGTGTCGTATTTCTCGCTCAGGGATACCGTTTCAAATCGGTCATTGACGATCGTTGCTTTATGACCAAGTCTCGCCGCGGCGACCTTTGCCGCCTCGCTGGACGCTTCGACACAAGTGATATTCTGGCAGTGCTCTGCAAGTCGTTTGGTAAGGGCGCCTTCGAAGCTGCCCAGCTCAAGCAGCTTTCCGGGTCTCATGAAAGGCTTGAAAGAACGGATCATGAAAGGATGCATGACATCAAAATCAAAGCCGTAGGCGTACTTGCGCTCCTCGTTATCCGCCGTTTCCTGATTGTAGTTTCGGGTATTGGTCACGAGATCTCCTGAATCAAGAACAAGATAGAGCGAGTTTCCCTCGGACTTTTCATTGCTGAATCCAAGGGCTGAGTACATTGCAAGTGCCCGGACGTTGTACTGATCGGTTTCAAGTCTTACCTGCCGGGCTCCTGCAGAGAACGCCTGACCAACCGCCTGTCTAACCAGTTTGCTGCCGAGGCCTTGGCCTGCGAAGTGGCGCTCAACGCTGACATTACTGATAAAAGCGGAGTCAGGATTGATGTATATGGCTACCAGAGCGACCAATCTGCTGCCATCGAATATCTCGAAGCGCTCCGCATTCAAGGCCAGCCTGGCAGCGTACTCCTTCAGATTGACTCTGCTGCTCAGCGGCGGAGTGAACTGGTCATCGCAGCGTTGCAGGTGCTCCAGAATGGCACCGGCATCGGTCTGATTCCTGCCTTCCGTCAAGGTCATGGCTGCACCAGTCTGGCTGCACCGAAACCATGGCAACCAAACTGGTTTCCGTTGTACAGCAGGTAGACATTGCCGTCGACTTCGGTCAGATGCGGGTAGCACATCATTTCCTTGTCCCACTCGCCTTCAGGCAGGAGTCCAAGGGCCTCATCATCACGTTGCCAGTGCAGCAGATCATCGGACCAGGCATGGCCAATACGATAACCTCGTCCATGCCCTTGGCGAAAATCAAATGACTCCCGGTAGCAGAACACCATGTGGTAGCGGTTGCCGATCCGCAGTACCGAAGGCAGCGCCTGACTTTCCGTGGGGCCGAGGACGTCAGTAATAATCTGCTGCGCTTCCTGCTTGACCCAGTTAATCCCTTCATCGGATACGGCATGGCCTATTTTGTAGGTGCGCTCTGGCTGCCCCGCGGCGCTTTCATGCCAGTCGGTGCCAAACATGTACCACATGTGAAACTGCCCCTGATAATGGCGCACGAAAGAGTCGCCTACCAAATAGGGCTCATGTAACGAGGCGCCGAACACCGGGCCGCTACCGAAACGGACAAAAGTGCGGCCGTTGTCAAAGCTTTCAACAAGGCCGGTGCCGGTTTCCACCGGTACCGACACGCGCCGGCTCCAGCCACAGGTATAGGCCAGAATCCGCTTATTCACCCGGGTCGGACTGAATGGGAAAATGCCATGCTCGTCGAAACAGCCAAGCTCGCCAAGTGGCATGACCTCGTGATCCGGCAGCGCAATCAGACGGGAAAAATCCGGACTGAAGTCGGCAAACGCAGGCTTGCTGATATAAACGCCACTGCTATCATGCTGCCGGGTGGTGAAATAGACACGGACACGATCATCCATCACCAGTGCCTGAGGTGACTGCGCATAATGCCCCGACTGGCCATACAGGTTATGGTCCTGTGGCACGAATATCCGCCCCAAGTGCTGCCAATTCATCATGGGTAAAACTCTTCCAGTCCACCGCTGAGTCTGGCCAGGCCGAAACCTTCCCGGCCCACCTGATTGCCCAGATAGAACATATAAACCTGACCATCCAGCTTCAGTATGTGGGGATAGCTGATCATCTCGGAGTCCCAGCCCTCATCGGATATGCTGACTCCGGCTTTATCATCGTCTCGCTGCCAGTCCAGCAGGTTGTCAGAACAGGCATAACCGATACGGTAGCCATTATCGCGGCCACGAAAGTTTTCGCTGCCGCGATAGCAGAAAAACATGTGGTATTTGCCGTTTCCCTCAATAACGTCGGGGCTTGCCTGAGCTTCGTCAGCCTCGATTCTGGGTGGAATCAGGTCCCTGTTCTGTTTTTGCCAGTGGATGCCATCGCTGGAGCAGGCCATCCGAATCCGGTACACAGGTTCGGGGCGGCCATTCGATACGATCCATTTTTTCCCGGCAATGTAATAGAGGTACCAGAGGTTGTTAAAGCGACGGATTTTCGGGCCACTCATGACGAAGGGTTCGTCGGCAGAGTAGGGCAGGACCGGCCCGCGGCCGATCTTTTCGAATGTGCGGCCGTCGTCACTGCTGGTGGCCATGCCGATGGCGACATTGAAAGGTACAGATTGGCAGCGTGTCCAACCGGCATAGTAGCCGACGACCTTGTCGTCGCTGCGCACCGCAGAGAAGGGATAGGTACCGAACTCATCAAACTCGCCTCGGCCACCGAGTTTCAGGAGCGGCTGCTCGGACACGGCAATGATTCGGCGAAGGTCGTTGCGGTCAAGATCAACATAGGCGCTATAGCTGACATACTGACCTCTCTCATCAGCCGGAGGTCGGCAAGAGAAGTAAATGCGGATGAAATCGTCGAATACCAGTGACGCAGGAGCCTGAGCAAATTCCTGCAGCCACGGCCGATCGCCGACTTGACGAGGATCGAATATCTTGCCGATTTTTTCCCAGGTAAACATGATTCCTAGCTATCGCTGATTGAGTATTTTGAAAGGAGTGCTGCAAGCATCTGTTGGTCATTGTTCATAATCACATCAATGACTGAAAGGCCTGCAGTAAAATGACCGGCAGGTTGTGGATACGGATGCAAGACAGGGTCAATAAACTGCAGCTTCAACCCGCATTCGGAAAAATGAGTCGGGTTATACAGGATGCGGCCACCAGGTGGGTTGATATAGGTATCCGCACTTATAGCCCGGCAGATGTCGATAACCCGTCGCTCGCCGGCCAGAGCATGATCGGCAGGCACTTGTGAAGAAGTAACAATTGAGGTGCCAATGCCAAGATGTCGGCAGATTCTGATCACCGCGTTGTGGATATAGGCGAACAGGTTTCTATCTTCATACAGAAAGATGTCCCGCAAAACAGGCATGGCTGACTGAAAGCAGGGTGCTTTGCGATAAGCCTCTTGAATGCCGTTTAGCATCTTCTCCGGATCGAAGTCATCAGCCAGGACTCTGTTCCTGATATCCAGATAGTCCGAGTCTTTCTTCAGCGGCAGGGAGAATGGCTTCTCCCTGCCATTTGCCAGATACCTGTTGCGATTGATCCAGCCTTTCTTGGTGTACTTGATGTTGTCATACAGAACAAAGACGTCGACCGCCTGTATCAGCTGGAAATAGCCGATATAGGGCAGGAAGTAAGGTTGCATGATGGCCACTTTCAACGGCCTGCCCCAACGATGCAATCGAGCACACGTGACACGTCTGCGTCGCTCAATTCGGGATAGATTGGCAGGCACAGCACCTGATCCGCCGCCCGTCTGGCCTGGTTGACTGCATCCGCACCGCGGGCATTCTTGTACGGGGCATAATCACAGATCAGCGGGTAGAAATAGCGGCGGGCAAAAATACCAGCCTGCTTCATTTGCGCATGCAACTGGTCGCGAGTCAGCGGAAAGCTGGCATCCAGCAGAATCGGGAAATAGCTGTGGTTATGGCGCAGCGCCTGGTCGGATGGCAGGCGAATGCCGGGCACGCCGGCAAGGGCTCCGCGGTAACGACTGGCGATCTCGGTGCGGCGCGCCAGCGCTGCATCAATATGCGCGAGCTGGGCCAGCCCGACCGCCGCATTGAGCTCGTTCATCTTGCCGTTGGCGCCAATGCCCATCAGCGACACTTCATCATCAAAACCGAAGTTGCGCAGTGCATCGACTCGCTGCTTCATGCTTTCCGAGTGGCTGATAATGGCGCCCCCTTCAAAAGTGTTGAACACCTTGGTGGCATGCAGGCTCAGCACCGCCAGATCGCCATGGCGCAGGATCGAGCCGCCGGCATCCTCCACCGCAAAGGCATGGGCGGCGTCATACACCACCTTGAGGTTGTGACGCCGAGCAATATCGGCAATGGCAGCGGTATCGCAGGGGCTGCCATAGCAGTGCACCGGCAGAATCGCGCAGGTCTCTGCTGTAATGGCGGCTTCGATCGCAGCGGGTGACAGGTTCAGGTTGTCGGCATCAATATCGGCAAACACCGGGGTGAGGCCGTTCCAGACCACCGCATGGGCGGTGGCGACAAAAGAGTAGGGCGTGGTAATCACTTCGCCCTTGAGATCCAGCGCTTTCAATGCGGTCAGCAGGGCAATGGTGCCGTTATTGAACAGCGACACAAACGGCACGCCGAGATAGTCGGCCAGCTCCTTTTCCAGTTGCTGATGCAGTGGCCCGCTGTTGGTCAGTATGCCGCGCTGCCAGATGCCTTCCAGATAGGGAATCACTTCCTCCAGCGGTGGCAGGCTGGGGCGGGTTACATTGATTGGTGGAACCTTGCTCATTGCGACACAATCGCCCGCAGGTAGCTGCCGTAATCGTTCTTGCTCAGTCGGTCGGCGGCGGCCAGCACCTCGTCCGTGCTCATCCAGCCGTTGCGCCAGGCAATTTCTTCCAGGCAGGCAATCTTGTAGCCCTGACGGCGCTCGATGGTTTCAACAAACTGGGCCGCTTCCAGCAGGCTTTCGTGGGTGCCGGTGTCGAGCCAGGCAAAGCCGCGGCCAAGAATTTCGACATTGAGATCACCGCGCTCCATATAAATCTGGTTCACCGTGGTGATTTCCAGCTCGCCGCGATCCGATGGTTTTACCGTGCGGGCAATATCGATCACGTCGTTATCGTAAAAATACAGGCCGGTGACGGCGTAATTCGATTTCGGCTGCTTCGGCTTTTCCTCAATTGAGATGGCGCGCTTGTTCTCGTCAAACGCCACCACGCCAAAGCGCTCCGGGTCCTTGACCTGATAGCCGAATACCGTGGCGCCACTTTCGCGGGCGGCGGCGGCGCGCAGCTTCGGGCTGAAGCCCTGACCATAGAAAATGTTGTCGCCCAGCGCCAGGCAGACCCGGTCGGCGCCAATAAAGTCGGCGCCAATGGTAAAGGCCTGGGCAAGGCCGTCCGGGCTCGGCTGCACTGCATAGCTGAT
>JBFHPX010000029.1:0-14407 GCA_041592575.1 Alcanivoracaceae bacterium | reverse complement strand
TCGATCACGGTATTACCTTCCGGCAGGATCGGCCTGTTGCGACGGAAAATCGCCGCCACCCGGGTGTCGACGTTAGGCATATGCTTGCGCAGCTGGCGAATCGCGTTGCCGACCAGCGGGCCGCCGTGATAGGCGCGCACCGCCACCAGCTGCACCCGGCCGCCAGCAAAGTTCACCACCTGCAGGGCGCCCGGATGTTCAATCAATCGCTTGATGTAATCGGTGACCACCTGTTCAGGACTGATAATCACATCAATGGGCAGAGCATCGTTGCCGAACAGCTTTTCTTTCTGTGAGTAGGCGGCGGCGCGAATACGGGCGATCTTGGTTGGCGTGCGAAACAGTGAGTAGGCCACCTGACAGGCGACCATGTTGACCTCGTCACTGTTAGTCACCGCAATCAGCATGTCGGCGTCTTCGGCACCGGCTTGCCGGAGCACCGCCGGATAGGAACCGCGACCGATCACGGTGCCGATATCAAGCCGCTCGGCCAGTTCGGCAAGGCGGGCGCCATCGGTATCAATAACGGTAATGTCGTTCTGTTCGCCGGCGAGATTTTCAGCCAGGGTGCCGCCAACCTGACCTGCACCGAGAATGATGATTTTCATGCCGGACTCCGACGCATGCTGCGATCAGCCGGCTTTGCGCAGGCGAGCATAAAAGAATCCGTCAGGGCCATCCGCCACCGGCAACAGCTGGCAGCCGTGGGAGGTGATAACCGAGCGGGCCTCAACGGGCGTATCTTCGCGGGCATCCCCATGCCTTGCCAGGAAGGCTTGCACCTGCCCGGCGTTTTCTTCCGGAAGTATCGAACAGGTGGCGTAAACCAGCATGCCACCCGGCCTGACAAGCGGCCATATTGCATCCAGTATGCGGGCCTGTAAACCACACAGAGTGGCGATATCGCTATCGCGGCGATGCCATTTCAGATCCGGCTGGCGACGCAGGATGCCGGTGGCGGAGCAGGGCGCGTCAAGCAGCACCGCATCAAACAGCTGACCATCCCACCAATTGCCCGGCTCAGCGGCATCACCAACAACCAGCGTGGCGTTGCGATGCAGCCGCTCCAGATTGTCGCGAACACGCTTGAGCCGCTTGCCATCTATATCCAGCGCCAACAGCTCGGCGTCCGGAAAATACTCCGCCAGCTGACCGGTCTTGCCACCGGGTGCCGCGCAGGCATCCAGAATTCGTCCACCGGCGGGCAGCTCTATAAGGAGCGCGGGCAATTGCGCCGCCTCATCCTGCACCGACACAGCGCCGTCCTTGAACCCGGGCAGCATCTGCACCGGGCGGGGCGGACTCAGGTAGGCCGCCTGCGGCGACCGCTGGCCGCGGCGGACCTCAAGGCCATCCGCGATCAGCGCTGCCTCGATAGACGGATCGCTCAAACGCAGGGTAAACGGCGGCGGCAATAATGCAGTTTCGGCAATATCGTTGGCCTGCTCGGGCCAGGCCTGATCAAGTCGTTGCCAGAGCCAATCCGGCAGCGAACAACGCAATGGCACGTCCAGATGGCGGCTGACCTGCTCGGCATTGATCTTGCTCGCCTTGCGCAGCAGCGCATTGCAGAGCCCGGCCGCCCAGGGCGCGTTAAGCGCGCGACAGACATCGGGCCAGGCATTGACCACCGCATGCTGCGGCCGCTCGCTGAACCAGAGCTCGTGCAGGCCGCAAAGCAGTGCCAGCCGCACCGCTCTGGCGGAGCTTTTCAGCGGCTTGTCCATCTGCTGGCCAAGCCAGTGATCAAGCAGGCGATAATGGCGGCAGACACCGAACAGCAAGTCCGCCAGCAGACCACGCTCGGCAGCGAGCAACACCGGCTGCTCCGCGAGCACCTCGCGCAGACTTCTGCCGCCACCATCCGCCGGCAACACCTTCATCAGGGAACGCACTGCCAGCAGGCGAACGTTATCGGCCATCAGAGTGTCTGCCCGGTCTGGAAAAGGTCGCCGCGACCTCGCAACAGGTCGGCCACGGGCAGGACTTTCTTGCCAGGCAGCTGGATATCGACCAGCAGCAGGCTGCCCTCACCGCAGGCCACCTCGATACCGGCCGGCGACACCGACAGCACTTCGCCGGGCTGGCCGTGACCGGCCGCCGCCTGTGCCGCCCAGACCCGCATCGGCCCCTCCGGCCGGGCCACCCAGCTGACCGGCCAGGGATTGAAAGCACGAACCTCGCGAGCAAGCAGGGTGGCCGGCTTCGACCAGTCCAGTTCGGCCTCTTCCTTGGTCAACTTGTGGGCGTAAGTGACCCCTTGCTCCGGCTGTGCTTTTGCTTGTTTTTGAAGCCCTTCAAGGTTTGCGAGCGCTTGCACCAGCGCATCAGCACCCAGCCCGGCGAGGCGATCATGAAGGCTGCCGCCGGTATCTTCCGGATTGATCGGGGTGCGGACTTCGAGCAATACCGGCCCGGTATCCAGGCCAGCCTCCATCTGCATGATGCCTACCCCGGTCTCCTTGTCGCCGGCGGCGATGGCCCGCTGGATCGGCGCTGCACCGCGCCAGCGTGGCAGCAGCGAGCCATGCACATTGATGCAGCCCAGCCTCGGCATCGCCAGCACCGCCTTCGGGATAATCAGGCCGTAGGCCACTACCACCATCACGTCCGCCGACAGTGCCGCCAGCTCGGCACGAATCTCCTCATCCTTGAGATTCCCGGGCTGCAATACCGGGATGCCATGCTGCAGAGCCAGCTGCTTGACCGGGCTCGGCTGCAGGGCCCGGCCACGACCGGCCGGGCGGTCCGGCTGGGTCAGAACGGCAATCACCTGATCGGTGGAAGCAAGCAATGCCGCCAGGCTCTCGGCGGCGAATTCCGGCGTACCGGCAAAAATTATGCGCAACGGACTGGCCTCGCGGCGGGTGGGGGATTCAGGCGTGGCGCTGGACCTTTTCCAGCTTCTTGCGGATACGCTCACGCTTCAGCCGCGAGACATGGTCAACGAACAGCTTGCCTTCGAGATGGTCAATTTCGTGCTGCAGGCACACCGACAGCAGACCATCCGCCTCCATCTCGAACGGCTTGCCATCGCGATCCAGCGCCTTGACCAGAATCCGGTCCGGCCGCTCCACCAGCTCGTGGAAGCCGGGTACCGACAGGCAACCCTCCTCGTATGGCTTGGTGTCACTGCCGATCGGCGTGATCTGCGGGTTGATAAACACCATCGGCTGATCGCCCTGTTCGGAAACATCCAGCACTAACAGACGCTTATGCACATTGACCTGGGTCGCCGCCAAACCGATCCCGGGGGCGGCGTACATGGTTTCGAACATGTCATCGATCAGTTTGCGCAGTGCGTCATCCACCTGTTCCACCGGCTTTGCTACGGTGCGCAGGCGGGGATCCGGAAATTCAAGTATCTCAAGTAAAGCCATAGGTCCGGTCCTGAAGTTGCGACAGCACTCTAAATATGGTTGCTAACGCTATGATCACGTTGCTAATATCGGGTCCAAACACCGCCTGAATCGGGCTGATTTACCACCCGGTTCAAGGCACTTGGGACCACGCCAATAATGATAAAAGGAATCCGGTAATGATGAAATCGCTCCTGCGCGCCGTGTCCGCCGGACTGCTGGTGACGGTTGCGGGTCTCGGTGCCCTTCAGGCCTCGGCGGATGTCACCCTCAAGAACGGACACCCGCAAGTCTACTACGTCAAGCAGGGCGATACCCTCTGGGATATCTCCAGTCAGTTTCTCGACAGCCCCTGGCAGTGGCCGGAGCTCTGGCACGTTAACGAAGAAATCGACAACCCGCACCTGATTTACCCGGGCGATGTCATCAAGCTGGTCTATGTTGATGGCCGGCCGCAACTGCAGGTCGAGCGCGGCGGCGCAGCCGATGCGCCGAAAGAGACCGTCAAGATGATGGCCGATGGCTCGCTGGTGAAGTTGTCGCCTGAAGTACGCGTACTGCCGCTTGATGCCGCCATCCCGACCATTCCGGTCAGCAGCATCCAGACTTTCCTGCGCGATGCCCTGGTTGTCACCAAGGACGAAGTCGCCCGGGCACCGTATGTTATTGCCGGCGCCGACCGTCGCGTGGTGTACGCTGAGGGCGACACCGTGTACGCACTTGACCCGGTAAGCAAGTGGTCCGAGCTGATCCAGTCCTACGGCGTGTTCCGTGTCGGCCACCGCTATGTCGACCCGGAAACCAAGGAAATTCTCGGCATTGAAGCCCTCAAGATCGGCATGGTCCGCACCACCGATCGCGACGGTGAGATGGGCACCTTCCGGGTGGTAGAGACCCAGGAAGACATTCGCCCACAAGACCGTCTGTTTACCAGCCGCGAAGGCCGGATGCAGTCAATCTTCTATCCGTCCGCACCGGACACCGTCATTCAGGCCCGCATCATCCGTTTCTTCGATCGCCTGCACAGCGTCGCTCGCAATGATGTCGTGGTGCTGAACAAAGGCAGCCGTGATGGACTCCGCGACGGCCATGTTCTGGAGGTCATGCAGGACGGCGAAGTCATCAAGGATCCGCTGCGCAAGGGCACGGTTAAACTGCCAAGCGTGAAGGCCGGTACGCTGGTGCTGTTCCGGGTATTCGAGAAAGTGTCCTACGGCCTGATCGTGCAGGCGACACTGCCCATCCGTATGAATGATCTGGCCACCAACCCCACCGGCAGCATGCCGAATATGTAATCCATCGGCCATTTGCTCCAGAAAAACCCGGTGCTAGCCTCACCGGGTTTTTTTATGCCCGGAATCTTCGCATGGATCGCGAAACACTTGCGCTCAGCAGCTGCCTCGCCTGTGGCGGCAACAGCTCGGAATTGCAGCGCTGGCTGGCAGAACCTTTTAGCTGCGCCAGAGATCTGCTCAGCCCGGCCCGCCAGAGACGTGCCCGCATCCGGTCAGCCTCCGCCAACGCGCTGCAGGAAATCCTCAACTCCGGCGAAGGCGAACGTCGACTGCAACAGTTGCGAATGGACGGCTGGCAAATGCTGCAGCCCGATGACAATGCCTGGCCGGATCTGCTGCGGCAGATTGACGACGCTCCGGCCCTGCTGTTTGTACATGGTGACCCGGCTCTGCTGTCGCGCCCGCAACTGGCCATGGTCGGCGCCAGGCATGCTTCCACGGAAGGGCTCGACAATGCCCACCGCTTTGCCCGGACGCTGGCCAGCGCGGGCTTCACCATTACCAGCGGCCTCGCTCTGGGAATCGATCGGGCGGCGCATGAGGGCGCACTGCAAGGTGGTACAACGCTGGCGGTGCTCGGTCATGGACCTGGCCCCTGTTACCCGCCACGTAACCAGGCACTGGCGAAGCAGATCATCAACAAAGGTGGCGCCCTGATCACCGAGTTTCCGCCCGGTCTGCCGCCCCGGCCGCAATTTTTCCCACAGCGCAACCGGCTGATCAGCGGCCTGTCACTGGCCACCATCGTCGTTGAGGCGGCAGAACGCTCCGGCTCGCTGATTACCGCCAGACTCGCCGCGGCACAGGGGCGCGAGGTGTTTGCCATCCCCGGCTCAATCCATAATCCACTTAGCAAAGGCTGCCACCGGCTGCTACGGGACGGGGCTAACTGGCTTGAATCAGTAGCAGATTTGCTGGCGGTATTCGGCTGCCTGACACATGTCGCCGAAAGCGCGCAGGCAACAACGGCCGACGCCGCGCATCCACTGCTTCAGTATTTTGTCAGCGGACCGAACAGCATCGACCAGCTGCAGCTGCGCAGTGCCATCAACATCAGCGAGCTGACACGCCTGCTGTCGGACCTGGAACTCAGCGGCGATATCCGTCGTGTGCCCGGCGGCTACGCCCGCTGCCACGATCGGCAAGAACTTTCCTGAACCGCAGTCAGTCACAGCGGCCTGTTTCGGCTACACTTCGCTGAGTTTGTCTGGCGTCAGAACAGGATTGTTGCCATGTGGATGCATCTTCATCAGGCCGCCCGGGTATTGCAGCAGGGCGGTGTTGTCGCTTATCCGACCGAAGCGGTTTATGGCCTCGGTTGCGACCCGCTCAACGAAACGGCTGTCATGCGCTTGCTGGAGATCAAATCAAGGCCGGTGAGCAAGGGCCTGATCCTGCTTGGCGCCGATCTCGATCAGTTGGCGCCTTTTGTCGAACTGACAGAGCAGCAGCAACGGCAACTGCGTGAACACTGGCCGCTGGCAACCACTTATCTTGTTCATGCCAGCGCACTGACCCCGGCATGGATTCGCGGCAGTCATGATAAAGTGGCGGTCCGCGTCAGCCAGCATCCGGTCGCCACCGAACTTTGCCGGCTCGCCAACATGCCGATCGTATCCACCAGCGCTAACTACGCCGGTGACCCGGCCTGTCGCAACGCGTTTCAGGTAACCCGGCAACTGGGTGCTGATCTGGATTTCATTGTCACCGGTCAATGCGACCGCGCCGCGCGGCCGTCTACCATCATTGATCTCGAAAGCGGGGCCGTTTTGCGGCAATGAGGTTTCAATGCAGGACATAGATCTGGATGCCGTCAAAAATTACCTGCTGTCACTGCAGGACGATATTTGTGCGCAGCTGACTGCGGTTGACGGCGGTCAGTTTGTTGAGGACAGCTGGCAACGTGCAGAAGGTGGTGGTGGCCGTTCACGGGTGTTGGAAAATGGCGCCGTGATCGAGAAAGGCGGGGTTAACTTTTCCCATGTGTTTGGCACTCAACTACCACCATCTGCCACTGCCCATCGTCCGGAGCTGGCCGGCCGCCACTGGCAAGCCATGGGGGTTTCGCTGGTGATTCATCCGCGTAATCCTTACGCACCCACCAGCCATGCCAATGTCCGTTTTTTTATCGCCGAGAAGCAAGGTGAAGCACCCGTATGGTGGTTTGGCGGCGGCTTCGACCTGACCCCCTATTACGGCAATGAAGACGATGTTCGCAGCTGGCATCGCACTGCCCGTGATGCCTGCGCGCCATTCGGCGAAGAGGTTTATCCGCGCTTCAAGAAATGGTGTGACGAATACTTCTTCCTCAAACACCGCGGTGAAGCTCGCGGTGTCGGCGGCTTGTTCTTTGATGATTACAATGAAGCGGGCTTCAGTAATGCCTTTGCACTGATGCGCTCGGTGGGCGATGCCTATATCTGCGCCTATCGACCGATTCTTGAAGCACGCAAGGACACACCCTACGGTGAACGCGAGCGCGAATTCCAGCTTTATCGCCGCGGCCGCTACGTCGAGTTCAATCTGGTGTTCGATCGCGGCACGCTGTTCGGATTGCAGTCCGGCGGCCGCACTGAATCGATCCTGATGTCGCTGCCGCCACTGGTCAGCTGGCGTTATGACTGGCAACCGAAGCCCGGTTCCGCCGAAGCGGAGCTGTATGAGAAATTCCTGCCGGCGAGGGACTGGCTCTGATGCGCTTTGCAGTGTTTGGCAATCCGGTTGCGCACTCCCGTTCGCCGGAGATTCACCAGGCGTTTGCGGCGCAGCGCGGCGAGCAGATCGATTACCAGCGCATTCTTTCGCCGCTGGAGGATTTTCCCGGGTGCGTAAAAAGCTTTCTTGCCGATGGCGGCGTTGGCGCCAATGTCACCCTGCCATTCAAGGAACAAGCCTGGCAACTGTGCGACAGCCTGAGCGAACGCGCCCGTCATGCCGGCGCCGTCAACACACTGGCACTGCAGGACGGCAAGCTGTTTGGTGACAACACCGATGGCGTCGGCCTGGTTACCGATATCGGCAATAACCTTCACTGGCCGTTGCGTGATCAGCATATCCTGATTCTCGGTGCCGGCGGCGCAGTCCGCGGTGTACTCGGTCCACTTCTGGCCGAGCATCCGGCTCAGGTACGGATCGCCA
Organism: Alcanivoracaceae bacterium; assembly: GCA_041592575.1. Lineage (GTDB taxonomy): Bacteria > Pseudomonadota > Gammaproteobacteria > Pseudomonadales > Alcanivoracaceae > PGZG01. The sequence goes on along the minus strand of JBFHPX010000029.1, from coordinate 6,615 downwards.
ATCGCACCGCCGAGAAGGCTCGCGACCTGTCGATGATGTTTGCCGGGCGGGGCGTACCGGTATTCGGTGGCGGCTTTGCCAAGCTGGCCGGACCCTATGATCTGATCATCAACGCCGTGTCTGCCGGCCTCGACGGCAGCATGCCCGAGCTGCCGTCAGGCATTGTCGGGGGGCAAACCCGTTGCTATGACATGATCTATGGCGACACGCCATTTTTGCGCTGGGCCAGGCAGCAGGCCGCGATGGCAACGGCTGACGGTCTGGGCATGCTGATTGAACAGGCCGCCGAATCCTTTGCCCTGTGGCACGGCTGGCGGCCGGATACCGCAGCTGTTATCGCTGCCTTGCGGAAAATGTAGGCGCCGCCGAGCGACGGCGAACAAGCCTTGGCGGCCGACCGGCCGCTGCTACAGGTTAGCCAGTAATCCGGTAACGATTTTTCAGCTTTACGTAGTTGCCGGCCACGTAGGTCAGGAACTCCCGCTCCTCATCGGTCAACTCCCGCACCGGCTCGGCCGGCCGGCCCCGGTACAACCAACCGGTGCGCAATCGCTTTCCCGGTGGCACCAGCGAGCCCGCCGCCAGAATCACGTCGTCCTCAATCACTGCGCCGTCCATCACCATCGCCTGCATGCCGATCATTACCCGGCTGCCGACCGTACAACCATGCAGCATGGCCTGATGGGCGATGGTCACATCACTGCCAATCGACAGGCCATAGCCACCCGGATTGAAACCGGAATCATGGGTAATATGCAGCACCGCATTATCCTGCACACTGACCCGATCACCGATCCGAATCTGATGCATGTCGCCACGGATTACCGCGCAGGGCCAGACCGAGCAGTCAGCGCCCAGCACCACATCGCCGATTACCTGGGCCGACTCATCTACCCAGCTGCCTTCACCGCAATACGGCGCCTTGTTTTCGAAGGATCGAATCCCCATCTGCTACACTCACCACCGTTGAATTGATCGCGCGCCGTTACCCGGCGCGGCATTGCCACCGAGGATACCATGTCGCATAACCCGCTGATCGACTACACCGGCCTGCCGCCGTTCTCCGAGATCCGTCCCGAGCATGTTCAGCCGGCCGTGGAGCAACTGATCGCTGCCGGGCGAGCCAGGATTGAGGAAGTTCTGGCGAAAGGTGATTTCAGCTGGGCCGGGCTGGTGGCCACACTGGATGAGGAAGACGAACGACTGGGTAAGGCATTCGGTCCAGTCGGCCATTTGAATGGTGTGGCACAGAATCCGGCCCTGCGCGATGCCTACAATGCCTGCCTGCCGTTACTCAGCGAATATGGCACCGAGGTTGGCCAGAACGAAAAACTCTATGCCGCCTATCAGGCCCTGCGCGACAGCGCCGAGTACGACACCCTGAATGAAGCACAGAAAAAGGATCTGGATAACACCCTGCGCGATTTTCGCCTGTCCGGCGTCAGCCTTGCGGCGGAGAAGAAGGCGGAATACATGCAAGTGGCCAAGCGGCTATCGGAACTGACCTCGACTTTTTCCGATAATGTGCTCGATGCCACCCAGTCCTGGCGCAAGCATGTCACCGATGCATCCTTGCTCGCCGGCCTGCCGGATGTAGCCCGCGCCGGCGCGGCCGATCGTGCCAAAGAAGAAAACCTGGAAGGCTGGCTGCTGACACTGGATTTCCCCTGCTACTACGCCGTGATGTGTCACGCCACCAACCGCGAACTGCGCGAGGAAATGTACCGCGCCCATGTCACTCGTGCCTCGGAGACCGGTCCGGATGAAGGCAAGTTTGATAACAGTGCAATCATGGACGAAATACTTGCCCTGCGGCAGAAAGAAGCGGAGCTGCTGGGCTTTGCCAGCTATGCCGAAGCGTCTCTGGAAACCAAGATGGCGCGCAACACCGATGAAGTGGTCGGCTTTCTCCGAGATCTCGCCATCAAGGCAAAACCGCAAGCTGAGCAGGAACTGGCTGAGCTGCGCGCCTTTGCCGCCGGGCAAGGCGCTGGCGAGTTGCAGCCGTGGGACATGACCTTCTGGAGCGAGCGACTGCGCGAAGCCCGGTTCAGCATTTCCGAGGAAGAGCTGCGCCCGTGGTTTCCCGCCGAACGAGTCATCAGTGGCATGTTCGCCATTGTCGAACGCGTATTCGGCATTCAGATTCGTCCCCGCGATGGCGTCGACAGCTGGCACAAAGACGTCCGCTTCTACGATGTGATTGATAACGGCGGCGAGGTGATGGCGAGTTTCTATCTCGACATGTATGCGCGCACTGGCAAACGCGGCGGCGCCTGGATGGATGATTGTCTGGGCCGGGTTCGCCACAAGGATGGCAAGCTGCAGAAGCCGGTGGCCTACCTGACCTGCAACTTTGCTCCGCCGGCCGGCGGCAAGCCCGGCCTGCTGACCCACGATGAAGTGGTCACTCTGTTCCATGAGTTCGGCCATGGCCTGCATCACATGCTGACCGAGCAGGAAGTCGCCGGCGTATCCGGTATCAGCGGCGTCGCCTGGGATGCGGTCGAACTGCCGAGCCAGTTCATGGAAAACTGGTGTTGGACCGAAGAGGGCGTCGCCATGCTGTCGGCTCACTATGAAACCGGTGAGCCCTTGCCCAGGGACAAGCTCGACAAACTGCTGGCGGCGAAGAATTTCCAGAGCGCCATGGGCATGCTGCGCCAGCTCGAGTTTTCCATTTTTGACATGAAGATCCACGCAGGCCTGAACGGTAAGTCCATTGCTCAAGTGCTAGCGGAAGTGCGTGACGAAGTCGCTGTGATTAAGCCGCCGGCATTCAACCGCTTCCAGAACAGCTTCAGCCATATTTTCGCTGGCGGCTACGCGGCCGGTTACTACAGCTACAAGTGGGCCGAGGTGCTGTCTGCCGACGCCTGGTCGAAATTTGAGGAAGAGGGCGTGTTCAACCCGGAAACCGGTCGCGCCTTCCGCGAGAAAATTCTTGCCAAAGGCGGCAGCCGCGAACCGATGGAATTGTTTGTCGATTTCCGTGGCCGCGAACCAAGCGTTGAGCCACTGCTTCGTCACAGTGGAATTGCGGCGTGATCCGGCGCCGCTTTATCGCCGGCGCCAGCTGCCCGCAGTGTGGCGCCGTCGACAAGATTGTCCGGGTGGAAGAGGGCGAGCGCATTTATATGGAATGCATCGCCTGCAACATGATCCGCGATCTCGATGCAGAACCGCCGCGGGAACATCCTACCGATGATCCCGCGGTGCCGATCCTGATCCGGCCGCCAAAGAACTGAACGGTTACAGTTTCCGGTAAAGCAGATCCCAGACGCCATGGCCCAGTCGTGCGCCACGGCGCTCGAATTTTGTCTCTGGCCGCCAGTCCGGCCGCGCTGCAAATCGGCCATCCTCGGCCAGATTCTGCCAGCCGCTTTCGGCCTGCATGATCTCCAGCATATGCTCGGCGTAATTTTCCCAGTCGGTGGCCATGTGCAGCACGCCCCCCGGCGCCAGCTTGCGCTGTACCAGCTGCACCCATGACGGTTGGACGATGCGGCGCTTGTGATGTTTTTTCTTGTGCCACGGGTCAGGGAAGTAAAGCTGGACCCGGGCGAGGCTGGCATCGGCAACGCACAGTTCAAGAATCTCGACTGCGTCATCACAGTAGCTACGCAGATTACCGACACCCGCCTCTTCGATCGCCATCAGCAGAGCGCCGACGCCCGGGCGGTGTACTTCGATGCCAATGAAGTCCTTGTCCGGCTCGGCACTCGCCATCTGTACCAGTGACTGACCCATGCCGTAGCCAATCTCCAGCACCCTTGGCGCATCGCGGCCAAACACCGCCTGCGGGTCGAGCACGCCGGTATCACGCTCGAGACCAAAACGCGGCCAGAGATTGTCGAGCGCCTTTTGCTGGCCGGCGGTCAGGCGGCCCTCGCGCAGCACAAAGCTGCGTACCTTGCGCATCACCTTGCCGGTGAGCGGGTCCTGATCCTGTCTGAGAAAATCGAGCATGGCGGTCGGGGCTGGCAACGGGACGCGCATTGTACGGCAATCTTCGAGACGCTGTGCAGCGCCGGGAAGTACAATGCCGGCCCTGAATGCACTGACGGCCACGCGCCGACGGAGACTGCCGTGGAAGGCATGGATGAGATTGAAGACAACTTTGCCCTGCAGAAGCTGATTGAGGCCGTCGACAACCAGATTGCCGACGGCCATCCGCGCGAGGCCGGGCTGGTGCTGATGTCACTGCTCGGGCAGGGCGTCGACCGGACATCGGCCCTGACCCTGATGGCGGAGGTACTGGCCGAACATATCGCCATCACCTTCGCCTCGGAAAAGCCGTTTGATGTGAATGCCTACGCCCGCGCCCTGCTGGCATTGGCACAGGACGACTGAACCAGCGATGAAGCCTCGGCAGGATCTCACCAACGGCGACGTGCGCGGCCACCTCTGGCGGCTCGGCTTGCCGATGGTGCTCGGCATCATTGCGGTGATGTCGATTGGTCTCGCCGATGCCTGGTTTCTCGGTCAGGTCGGCATTGCCGAGCTGGCCGCCATCAGCTTTTCGTTCCCGGTGACCTTCGCCATCGCCTCGGTGGCGATCGGTCTGGGCGCCGGCGCCTCCTCGGTGGTATCCCGTGCTATCGGCACCGGTGATCAGCACAAGGTGCGACGACTGGCCACTGACAGCCTCGGCCTGTCGGTACTGATTGTCGCGGTGCTGTCGGTACTGGGCTGGCTGACCAGCCGCTCGCTGTTTGCCGCCATGGGCGCCCGCGATGAAGTGCTCGACCTGGTCGTTGCCTACATGGATATCTGGTATTTCGGCATGCCGTTTCTGGTGGTGCCGATGGTCGCCGGCAGCCTGCTGCGGGCCACTGGCGATGCCCGCATTCCCAGCCTGACCATGGTATTGAGCGCGGTGGTCAACGTGATTCTTGATCCGATCCTGATCTTCGGGCTTGGCCCGATCCCGGCCATGGGCATGGAGGGCGCGGCCTGGGCAACGCTGGTGGCGCGGGCCTTTTCGCTGGTGCTGGCCCTGTCGGTGCTGATTTTCCGCGAGCGCCTGATCGTGCTGGAGCGGGCACCGCTGGCCGAGGTGGCGGAATCCTGGCGCAAGGTCATTGCCGTCGGAATGCCGGCGTCACTGGCCAACATGATCAACCCGCTGTGTCTGGCAATCATTACCGCCATTCTCGCCCGCTACGGCACCGAGACCGTGGCGGCGTTCGGTGTCGCCGGTCGGATCGAGGCGTTGGCAGCGATTCCGATGCTGGCGCTATCCGCCTCGATCGGCCCGATCACCGGTCAGAATCACGGCGCCGGGCTGCCGCACCGGATCCGCACGGCGATGCTCGACAGCTTCCTGTTCTGCGTGCTCTGGGGGGCCGGCATGGCCCTGACGCTGTGGTTCTCGGGGGAATGGTTTGCCGGCTTTTTCAGCGATGATCCGGGCGTAATCAAGGAAATTACCAGCTACTTGCATATCGTGCCGTTGACTCTGGGCGGCTATGGCGTGGTCATTGTCGCCGCTGCCACCTACAACGCCCTGGGTCTGGGTTACCGGGCCATGGGGTTCTATCTGCTGCGTTCGGCTCTGCTCTATGTGCCTCTGGCCTGGCTGGCGTCACTGTGGTTCGACAGCTTTGCGGTGTTTGCAGCTCTGGCGGTGGCCAATCTGCTGTCCGGCGCCGTTATCGGCCGTTTATCGCTTTCCGGGATTGACCAATCTGCGAAAAAGGGGTGATATGGAGCCGTCCCCATGAGTCGCTGCATCACCCGCAGCCATGTTGCGGAGTGGTCAGCGGTTCCCTAGCCGCGGAGAGCCACCATGAGTAACAGCAGACTGGCCGGACATTCCACGATTCACTTCGATGCGGACCTGTACCAGGCCATGGTCCTGAAATCGGCTGAAAGCGGCGAATCCCTTTCCGATCTCGTCAATCGCGCCATGCGTAATCTGATCGAAGATGAACAATACGCACTGGAGGAGCTTGAGCGCCGCAGCGGTGACGAGGCGATGGGTTTCTTCGAGCTGATTGATTCGCTCGACAATCTCTAACCAGTCGCGACATTCCGGCCGGGCAACAGGTTGCCCGGCCTGCATCGTCAGGGTGCCTGAAGCGTTTGCTGCGCGTCAGAGGCGCGCTTGGCGTAATCCTGATACTTCTGATACGCCGGGATCGCAATCGTCGTGAAAATACCAACCAGAAAGATAGCCGGAAAGATCAACGCAAGCAGAAACATGCCGCGAGGATTGGCAACGGGAGCCGCGCCGTAGCTGTTCGCCCCCGGCGAGCCAGCAGCGAAAACCAGATAGAACGCAAGCACCAGGTTTGCCAGCGGAACCAGAACCAGTAACGACAGCCAGCCATTTTTATTCAAGTCGTGCAGCCGACGCACCATGTAACCCCAAGTCATTACCATCATGCCGATGCAGACAATCGCCATCAGTAGCACAGCCATGCCCTGAGCCGCCCCTTTATCGCCTGCACCGGCCATCACCATCAGCGCAGTGCCGGAAATGATCAGAACATAGCCCAGCAGGGATACGATAAAGCAGTAGCCAAGATAACGGAGCCGACCAATTCGTCCTGAAAAGCTGAAAATCTTCGGCTGATACGCACCATCCACCACAGAACCGACCAGTGACGC
>JBFHPX010000028.1:0-14619 GCA_041592575.1 Alcanivoracaceae bacterium | reverse complement strand
CGTTCTCTGGAGCGATCCTGAATACCTGGGGCCGATTCGCCGTGCCGGCCTTTACTCCGGTGCTGCTGAATATCTCCCTGATCGGCTGCGCCCTGTTCCTGACTCCGTTCTTTTCGGATCAGCGCATGGCAGTGGCCCTGGCCTGGGGGGTGCTGATTGCCGGCGTGGCCCAGCTGCTGTTCCAGCTGCCGTTTCTGGCCCGTATCGGCCTGATGCCGAAACCACAGGTGAGCTGGCGCGATCCCGGGGTAAGAAAAATCCTTGCCCTGATGGCGCCGGCGATCTTTGGTGTTTCGGTCAGTCAGATCAACTTGCTGCTTGATACTGTGCTGGCGTCGTTGCTGGAAACCGGCTCGGTGACCTGGCTGTATTATTCAGACCGGCTGGTGGAGCTGCCGCTGGGAGTCTTTGCCATAGCTATCGGCACGGTGATTTTGCCCAGCCTGTCGAAAAAACACGCGTCGGCGTCCACCGCAGAATTTTCCCGTACTCTCGATTGGGCCATGCGTATGGTGTTGCTGCTCGGGCTGCCGGCCGGGCTGGCACTGCTGGTGCTGGCCAAGCCGCTGCTGGCGGCATTGTTCCAGTATGGCGAGTTCAGTGCCTTTGATGTCGGTCAGGCGTCCATGTCCCTGCAGGCCTACAGCGCCGGGGTGGTGGCCTTTATGCTGATCAAGGTGCTGGCGCCGGGCTATTTTGCCCGTCAGGACACCCGCACGCCGGTGCGCATCGGCATCATTGCCATGGCCGCCAATATGGTCTTCAACCTGCTGCTGGTCTGGCATCTGCGCCACGTCGGGCTGGCCATGGCCACCGCCTTGTCGGCCTGGTTGAACGCGGCGCTGCTGTATCGGGGGTTGAAAGCCGACGGGGTCTATCAGCCTTCGCCGGGCTGGGGACTGTTCTTCCTGCGCCTGGTCGGCGCCAGTGTAGCGATGGTGGCCACGGTGCTGTGGCTCACCGGGTGGACGGACCTCTGGCAGACCGGGCTGGCCTGGCAGCGCGTCAGCATTATTGTCGGCGTGGTGTTTGCCGGCGGACTGGCCTATTTCGCCGGACTGGCAATACTCGGCCTCAGACCTCGTCACCTCCGGCGCGGGCCCGTATAATCCGGCGCTTGTCGAATCCGAGTGTGCTGATGGAACTGATCCGGGGATTGCACAATCTGCGTCCTGCCCATCGCGGCGGTGTCGCCACCATTGGCAACTTTGACGGCGTGCATATTGGTCACCGGCGCATTCTCGATCAGTTGATCGCCGAGGCCCGGGCCCGGCAAGTGCCGGCTACGGTAATTCTTTTCGAGCCGCAGCCGGCGGAGTTTTTTGCTCCGGAAAAGGCGCCGCCGCGTCTGATGACCCTGCGCGACAAGATACTGGCGCTGCGTCGGGCTGGTGTCGATCAGGTGCTGTGTTGCCGCTTCGATCATCGTTTTCGCAGCCAGAGCGCCGCGCAGTTCGTTGATAACCTGCTGGTGAAAGGTCTTGGCATAGTGCATTTGGTGGTCGGTGACGATTTCCGGTTCGGCGCGGATCGCTGTGGTGATTTTGGCTATCTGGTCGAGGCCGGTAGTCAGTACGGGTTTACCGTTGCTGACACGCCAACCTGCGAAATCGCCGCCGAGCGGGTATCGAGCACCCGCATTCGGGCAACGTTGCAAAACGGCGAGCTGGATCTGGCGGCGGCGCTGCTCGGTCATCCGTATGCGATCAGTGGTCGGGTGCGGCATGGCGATAAACTCGGTCGGCAGATCGGTGTGCCGACCGCCAATCTGGCCATGCGCCGGGTGCAGTCGCCGGTCGCCGGGGTCTATGCGGTGCGGGTCAACGGTGGCGGCTTGCAGGGTGCGCCCGGTGTTGCCAATGTCGGCACCCGGCCAACAGTAAATGGCACCGACAACCGGCTGGAAGTGCATTTGCTCGATTTCAGCGGTGATCTGTACGGCCGGCATCTGGAAGTGGAGTTTCTGCACTTTCTGCGGCCGGAGAAAAAGTTTGACGGACTGGAGGCGCTGACCGCAGCAATCCAGGCCGATATCGATAACGCGAAAGCGTTTTTCAGCCAATCATGACGGACTGGTATTCATGACCGATTACAAGGCTACGCTGAATCTTCCCGAGACCGGTTTCCCGATGAAAGCGGGGCTGGCCCAGCAGGAGCCTGCGCGCGTTGCTCAGTGGCGCGAGAAGAATCTGTACCGGAAGATGCGCGAGCAGGCTGCGGGCAGACCGAAATTTGTTTTGCATGACGGCCCTCCGTACGCCAACGGCGATATTCATATCGGCCATGCGGTCAACAAGATCCTGAAGGACATGATCGTCAAGTCGCGCGGTTTCAGCGGTTTTGATGCGCCTTATGTGCCTGGCTGGGATTGTCATGGTCTGCCGATTGAGCACAAGGTTGAGCAGAAAATTGGCAAGGCCGGTCAGAAAGTTGATGCGAAAGCCTTTCGCGACGAATGTCGCAAATATGCCGCCAGCCAGGTCGAAGGGCAGAAGGCTGATTTTATTCGTCTGGGCGTGTTTGGTGATTGGGATAACCCCTACCTGACCATGAATTTCGCTTTCGAAGCGAACATCATTCGGGCGCTGGGCAAGATCGTCGATAACGGTCACCTGACCAAGGGCTTCAAACCGGTGCACTGGTGTCTCGATTGCGCCTCGGCGCTGGCCGAAGCGGAAGTCGAATATCAGGACAAGACCTCGCACGCGATCGATGTCGGTTTCCCGGTGTTGCATGGCTCTGATTTTGCCGTTCGCAGCGGTGTGACTGCGGACAATGTCGAGATCGTGATCTGGACCACCACGCCCTGGACCATTCCGGCGAACATGGCAGTGGCGCTGAACGGCGAGCTCGATTATCTGCTGATCAGTGGCGAGCGTGATGGTGTGAAGCGGCAGCTGCTGGTGGCGGAAGCGCTTGCCGACGATGTCGCTGCCCGGGCAGAACTGGAAGCGGTGTCGCGCTCGGTGGTGTTCAAGGGTGCTGTACTGGAAGGGCTGATGTTGAAGCATCCACTGTACGCGCGTGAAGTGCCGGTAATTCTTGGTGATCATGTCACCACCGATGCCGGTACCGGCTGCGTGCACACGGCGCCGGGCCATGGTCAGGATGACTTTGTCGTTGGCCAAAAGTATGGCCTCGAAGTATTCAATCCGGTGCAGGACAACGGCCTGTTTATTGCCGATCTCGACGTCGTCGGTGGCATGCATGTCAGCAAGGCCAACGAGCCGGTAATCGAGGCGTTGGGCACCGCCGGGCGCCTGGTTGCCCATGAAAAAATCCAGCACAGCTATCCGCACTGCTGGCGCCACAAGACGCCACTGATTTTCCGCGCCACCGCGCAATGGTTTATCAGCATGGATGCCGCCGGCCTGCACAAGCGCGCTACTGAAACTATTGACGAAGTGCAGTGGTTGCCGGAGTGGGGCAAGGCTCGCATTGAAGGCATGATGAAGGATCGCCCGGACTGGTGTATTTCCCGTCAGCGCACATGGGGCGTACCGATTGCGCTGTTCGTTGATCGCCAGACCAGTGAGCTGCATCCGGACACGCCACGACTGATTGAAGAAGTGGCAAAACGGGTCGAGCAAGGCGGGATTGATGCCTGGTTCGAGCTGGACGCCAAGGAATTGCTTGGCGCCGATGCCGCGCGTTACAGCAAGGTCACCGACACGCTCGATGTCTGGTTTGACTCCGGTGTGACTCACTTTGCCGTGCTCGATCAGAATCCGGCACTGGGCTCGCCGGCGGATCTGTATCTGGAAGGTTCTGATCAGCATCGAGGCTGGTTCCAGTCGTCGCTGCTGACCAGTCTTGGTGTCCGTGACGCGGCACCTTATCGCACGGTGCTGACGCATGGCTTCACCGTAGACGAGCAGGGCCGGAAGATGTCGAAGTCACTCGGCAATGTCATTGCGCCACAGGAGGTCACCAACGATCTCGGCGCTGATATTCTGCGTCTGTGGGTGGCGGCCACTGATTATCGTGGCGAAATGAGCGTATCGAAAAATATTCTCGCGCAGATGGCTGACAGCTATCGTCGTATTCGTAACACCGCACGCTTCCTGCTTGCCAACCTGAACGGCTTTGATCCGGCTGCCAATGCGGTTGCCGCAGAAGATATGCTGGCACTGGATCGCTGGGTGGTGGATCGGGCGGCAAAATTGCAGCAGGACATCATCGGGTTATACGAGACCTATCAGTTCCATCAGATCTATCAGCGTGTCCACCATTTCTGCGCCATTGATCTGGGCGGCTTCTATCTCGACATCATCAAGGATCGTCAGTACACCTGTCAGGCTGATTCGCTGGCGCGACGTTCCTGTCAGACCGCGCTCTGGCATATCAGTGAAGCGCTGGCGCGCTGGGTGGCGCCAATCCTGTCGTTTACCGCCGAGGAGATCTGGCAGTACTTGCCGGGGCAGCGCGGCGAATCGGTATTCCTTGAGCAGTGGTACGCCGGCCTTGCCGAGTTGCCGGCCAACGCCGAGCTGGGCCGCGATTTCTGGCAGCAGGTGTTGCAGGTCAAGCAGGCGGTCAACAAGGCGATTGAGGATGCCCGTAACCAGAAGGTGGTGAAGGCCAATCTTGCCGCCGAAGCAACGCTGTATGTCAGTGACGAGTTGCAGGCACTGCTGTCGCGACTGGGCGATGAGCTGCGTTTTGTCACCATTACCTCGACGGCAACGCTGAAGCCGCTGGCTGATGCTCCTGTGGAGTTGCCGGTATCGACGCTGCCGTCCTTGAAAGTGGCAATTGTTGCTTCTGTTCATACCAAGTGTTCACGCTGCTGGCACCATCGTGATGATGTCGGCAGTCATGCCGCGCATCCGGAGCTGTGTGGTCGCTGTATCGACAACGTGGATGGCAAAGGAGAGCAGCGCCGCTATGCATAATCAATCCGGACGTGATCTTGACTATCGCAATTTGCACTGGCTGTGGTTGAGCCTGGTGGTGCTGGTGCTGGATTTGTGGACCAAGTCATTGGCCGATAGCCAGTTAAGTCTTTATCAGCGCATCGAGGTCTTGCCGTTCTTCAATATTACGCTGGCCTATAACAGTGGTGCCGCGTTCAGTTTTCTGGCCGATGCCGGCGGCTGGCAGCGCTGGTTCTTTACCGCGATTGCCGTGGTGGCATCGGTGGTGATTACTGGTTGGTTGCTGAAGTTGAAGGGCGAGCGACTGCTGGCTTTGGGGCTGGCACTGATTCTCGGCGGCGCGCTGGGCAATCTGTGGGACCGCGTAACTCTGGGGCATGTGGTCGATTTTCTCGACTTTCACTGGGGCGGCTATCACTTTCCGGCATTCAATCTCGCCGACAGTGCCATCACGTTGGGCGCAGTACTGTTGATCATTGATATGTTTATCAGCAAAAAGCAGGCCTGAGAGGATGAGCGAACCGTTGCGTGCCGGACCCGATACCCGCATCACCCTGCATTTTGCGGTGCGCCTGATGGATGGCACGGAAATGGATTCCACCTACGGCGGCCAGCCAGCCTCTTTTGTCTGGGGTGATGACTCCCTGCTGCCGGGTTTCGAGCGCGCCCTGCTTGGCCTGAAAGCCGGTGACAAACGCAGTGTCTATATTGAGGCGGCGAAGGGTTTTGGCGCCTACAATCCGGATAACATCCAGCAGTTCCGCGAGGATGAATTTGCCGATGGCATGACGCTCGAACCCGGTGTGGTGGTGAGCTTTCGTGATGCTGCGGGTGCCGAGCTGCCCGGGGTGATCAGTCTGATTGAGGACAACTGGGTGACGGTGGATTTTAATCACCCGCTGGCCGGTCGTGATCTGACCTTTGAGGTCGAGATTCTGGCGGTTGAGCAGTACGTTCCCGAACAGCCGGTAAACGTCCGGCTGTAGGCGCGGCCGATCGGTCGCGAAGATTTTTCGTCGTCGGTCGACGGCTCCCACAGCCAGGCAGACCACTGTTCCAGAGGTATGAACATGGAAATCCGTCTCGCCAATCCCCGTGGCTTCTGTGCCGGGGTGGACCGTGCCATCGAAATCGTCAATCGGGCGCTGGTTGCGTTTGGCCCGCCGGTATATGTGCGTCATGAAGTAGTGCACAACAAGTTTGTTGTCGATGATCTGAAGCAGCGTGGTGCCGTGTTCGTCGAGGAGCTCGACGAGATTCCCGACGACACTATTGTGATCTTCTCTGCCCACGGCGTTTCCCGCGCCGTGCAGCAGGAGGCCCGACGCCGCCAGTTGCAGGTGTTCGATGCCACCTGCCCGCTGGTCACCAAGGTGCATATGGAAGTGGTGCGCTACGCTCGTGAGGGCCGCGAGGCGATTCTGATCGGCCATCAGGGTCATCCCGAGGTTGAGGGGACCATGGGCCAGTATGACGGCAGCTACGGCGGCCAGATGTATCTGGTCGAGGACGAGGACGACGTCGCCAGCCTGACGGTACGTGATCCGTCCAGGCTCGCGTTCGTTACCCAGACGACCCTGTCAGTTGACGACACTGCCCGCATTATCGACGCACTTCGCCGCAAGTTCCCTGAAATTCTTGGCCCGAAGCGGGAAGATATCTGCTATGCCACCACCAATCGCCAGGACGCGGTGCGGCAGCTGGCGCTGGAGTGCGACCGGGTGCTGGTGGTCGGCTCGCCGAACAGTTCCAATTCCAACCGCCTGGCTGAACTGGCCGAGCGCTGTGGTACAGCGGCCCGGTTGATCGACGGTCCCGCCGAGATCGATCCGGCCTGGCTGGAAGGCTGCAAGCGGGTTGGCGTGACTGCCGGCGCCAGTGCCCCCGAGGAGCTGGTGCGTCAGGTGGTAGCGCGACTGCGCGAGCTCGGCGGCAAGGAGCCTGCCGAGCTGGCCGGGCGTGAGGAAAATATTCGCTTCTCCCTGCCGCGCGGCTTGCGCGATGTCACTCCGGACTGAAATCGCCTGTTACCCGCCCAATTCCCGCCGTCTGTCACCGATGAGTGGCAAAATTCGTCAATCGGGCGGCTGATAGTGTCTTTCTGAGCACTGATTCACAGCGGCTTTCCGCCGTCGCAGACCATTCCTGCCAGTCAGCTAACAAAAAGCGCCACTCATCCGGACTCGTTTAACCGTTGCCTCGGGACAACCGTACCATTGGCCCATGGTAGTAATCACACAAGTCAGGATGCCAATGCTTACAGATGTCCCCAGAGATCACAGACAGACAGGCGTCACACTGGTGGAGCTGCTGATCGCCATGTTCATCCTGTCGATCATCCTCGCCTTTGGTGTGCCCTCGTTTCGTGAGGCCACGGCTAATGCAGCCATGCGTGGCACCACCATGGACCTGGTGGCGGCCATCAACACCGCACGGGCGGAGGCAGTCAGTTTGCGGGTGCCGGTGGACTTTACCCCGACCGACGGAGCGGACTGGTCGCTCGGTTGGGATCTGACGTATCCGGTTACCCAGCAAACCGAAGACCGCAGCTTCACCGTTCGTGAAGGCATGCAGATTGCCGAAACCAACGGCTTGCTGGCGTTGCAGTTCCGCCCCAACGGCACCGTGGATAACGAGGCGGAATTTATTATTTGTGATGGCCGGCCGCAGGAAATGGGGCGCCGTATCCTGCTGAACCGTCTTGGCCGAATGACCAACGAGGACTTCCAGTGCTGATGGCTCACCGCTTTGCATACATGACGGCCCAGCGTGGTGTGGGCATGGTTGAAATCCTGATTGCCCTGTTGGTGATGAGCATCGGTTTGCTCGGCTATGCCGGTCTGCAGCTGCGCGCGCTGAACAGCACCGAGGAAGCCCACTACCGCACTCAGGCCATCGCCATTGCCCAGGATCTGGCGGAGCGTATTGCCGCCAATCCGCAGTCCATGGCGGTGTACACCACAGCCGGAAACTGGGCGCAACTGAGTCCGGCTCCAGGCAAGCCCATTGGTTGGGATGACTGTGTTCTGAATCCCTGCACGCCGGACCAGATGGCGCAGAGCGATATTTTCCAGGTGAATTGGCAGTCAGCGTTGTTACTGCCTGCCGGGCAGGCGTTTGCTGCCCAGTGCGCGGCGTCCCAGGCGGTTTGCGTGACGGTGACCTGGAATGAAACAACGCCGGCAACATGTGCTCCGCCGGGTGATGACTGTGTGCGACTGGAAGTGGTCGCCTGGACGCCAGCGCCATGAGGAGGCTGATGATGCATGCACAGAAAGGTTTCTCGATTGTCGAGCTGATGATTGCGTTGGCCCTCGGTAGCCTGATCACGCTCGCTGCAGTGCAGTTGTTCAGCACCAACCAGCGTACTTTCCAGCTGCAGCAGGGCCTGACCGATGTACAGGAGCAGGGCCGTTTTGCGCTTGATTATATTTCCCGCGATCTGCGCACCATGGGGTTGCGCAATCCTGACGTGGCCAGTGCCGACCCCGGGTTGTTGTTGGCCGACAGCACGGTAAATGGCGAGGTGATACCAGCCAGTCAGGACGGCGGTGCGGTCGGTGCCGGCAATGACCGGCTCACATTCTCCTTCCATGCGAAAGAGGGTGACACCGACTGCGAGGGCGATGTGCTTGGCGCCGCCGTTGCGCCTGCGCTGGTTGCCAACACCTACTGGGTCGGCGGTGCTGATAACGACCAGCTTCTTTGTGCCGGCAGTATCGACCCTGCCACCGTTGGTCTGGTGGTGGTGGAAGGCGTCGACAGCTTTCAGGTACAGCTGGGAATAGATACCACGGCTGACGGGGTGCCGGCAGCAGGTCATTACCGACGCATTAATGAGGTGGTGGCTACTGACCAGATTGTATCGGTGCGTATCGGACTGCTGGTACGGGCGACGCAGGGCAACCTGCCAACGTCACTGGCGCCGCCACAGGACCTGCTGGTGTTGGACCGGGTCCTGACAGCCGGTGATCCGCCACTGCAGGAAGTTACCGTGCGGCGTTTGTTTACCTCCACCGTGCGGGCCCGGAATTATGTTTGGGAGAATATCTGAGATGAGCATGATCAAACGCAATAACCGGTTCGGCTCCCAGCGCGGCGTCGCATTGGTGGTGGCGCTGCTGATTCTGGTGATGATTTCGATCATTGGCATCGCAGCCATGCGCACCAGCATTTTCAACGCCAAGATTTCTACCAGTGCGCAGGGTTCGACCATGGCGTTTCAGGCTGCCGAGTCAGCGCTGGCCGCGCTTTTCATTGAAGCATCCGCGTACGAAGGTGATGCGGCGGATGATACCAACGTGGTTTTTATTGCACTGCGGCAACTCGACTTTGGCACGCTGTCGCCGATTGAGCGGTGTGTGACCTCGACAGATCTTTACAAGGTTGGTGCCTGTCAGCCTGCGGACCGCTTTGATGAGCGCGGCCTGCTGCAGGCTTCTTCCAGGCTGGTGATCAAGCCGGATACGGTTCCATGCGGTATCGGCGGCGGCGGCGCCGGCAGTCAGGTGAGCACCTCCGGTGAGGGCAGCGGCATGGTCCGCGGTCTGGATTATCAGTTTGTGGCAGCGGCCCATGGTCGTATGGAGGTGCTGAACATTGACACCTTCACGGTGCAGGAATTTGCCCGGTGTATACAGACACCGGTGGATGGGTCAGACATATGAAAACCAGCAATCGCAGCAGTTATCAATTTTCTGTCGCTTCAAACGGGAGAGCCGTTATGGCCATTTCATCGAGAATCCGCACGGCACTTGCGGTCATGACAGCGGTGCTGTTGTCCGCCCGGCCGGTTTATGCCGAGGACATCGAGATTTATCTGGTCGCCGGCTCGGAAAGTGGTGGCGCCAATGTACTGTTGTTGATCGACAATTCTGGCGGCACCAACCGCAGGTTCCCCGGCACTTCGTACAGCTCCGGCGGCAAGACCATTGACGAGATTGCCTACGCTCTGGATCTGGTGCTCGGCGGGCTGGCCGGGGCGACCCGGCTCGGTGTGGCGTCGCAGCTGGCTGGTGGTGATAACGGCGGTGCCATCAACTATCCGGTCAAACAGATTGACGAAAAGTCCGCGCCGGTGGGCACCGCCCGGGTGGTCTCGCCGCAGGGCGATGCCTTCCAGTGGATGAACGTTCCCTCCGTTCCGCTGGCAGTGAATGATCCGTCAGTGTCGTGGCAGCCGTTCCCCAATTTGACAGATGCTCCGGATGCGGCCGGCGACAATATGCTGATGCCGATGCCCTCCATTCTCTCCACCGGCTCCAGCGAGAATGTCATCGGCTTCCAGCTCGCCGGCCTGAACGTGCCGCGTTACGCCAAAATCAGCAAGGCGACGCTGACCATGCGTTCGCCCAGCGCCAACAAGGGGGCGACCTCCTCGTTTAACGTGCGGATGGCCTACGAGAAAACCAAGAACCCGCTGCCGTTTTCTGCAGCGGCCTCCTTCCCGGCCCGCTCTAACTGGAGTGTGCCGTTTGATAACAGCGGTTCCAGCTTCAATGCCAAGGGCGGACTGAATGCCGGCGTTATCACCATTGATGTCACTAACGTGGTTCAGGACGCGGTGTCCTATCCGACCTGGTGTGGTGGTCAGACCCTGTCCATGATGATTCAGGGCACCAGCATTCCGATTGGTGATGTGCCACAGGTTTACAGTTTCCGCGCGGAAGATGCGACTGGCAGCCGTCTGGGAGCCACCGAGCTGAATGTGGAGTGGGACACCTCCGGCACCGTCGGCCCGGCCTTGCCGGTGACGGACGATGAGTTCTCCTGCATGGGCAATCTGGTGATTGGTCTTGCCTCGGACTCGGATGACGGTACCGCCACCACCACCGGCGGCAACCTGCAGCTCAATAACAAGGTCATGGAAATCAAGGAAGTCACCAGCGGTGCCAAGTCCCTGCGCGGTATCTATATTGCCGGCGCCCGTTTCCAGGGTGTGGGTTTCCCGGCCGGTACCCGGGTGGGTCGGGCGCAACTGACCGGTCGTATCCTCAGTGCCACTGGCGCCCCGGCGACGATGCTGGTCCGGCCGATGCTGGGCGATACCCCGGCGTTCTCCACCGGCGCTGATATCAGCGGCCGGACGCTTGGCACCAAGTCGGTCACGGTGCCGGGTGCGGTCGGTAACTTCTCGGTGGACATCAAGGATCTGGTCCAGGAAATTTTCTCCAGCCCGGGCTGGTCCGCCGGTGGTGCAATCGGACTGCGCTTCGACCGGGCGGCAGGCTCGCTGATCGGTCTGCATGACCTGAACAACGGTGCGGCCTCGGCGCTGCTGCTGACGCTTGATGTGCTGGCGCCCAAGCCAGGCAACTTCGCCACCTCGTTCTCGCGTCGCGAGGACATGGCCGCTGCGATTGCTGCCTTCTCCAACGCCACCGGTGGCGGCAAGAACAAGCCGGCGTCGGCCTATGCCGAGGCAGCAACCTATATGCTTGGTGAGCTGGCAATTTACGGCAAGACCTTCAGCCACGAAGAGGCGTTCGTCAGCAAGAACCGGTCGAACCCGTATCTGTCACCGACCGCCGCCTATGATGAGTGTGGCGGCAACCATATCATTCTGGTGACCCATGCCGAGTCTGCCGGGGAATCCTTCAAGCCGGCGATCGATGCCATCACCGGGAACAGCCAGTGCCCGGGCGACGCCAACACGGATGCCTGGGCCTGCTCGACGGTGCTGGCGAAGTATCTCGCCGATGGTGCCAATAACGCGCTCGGTATCAATGTCCAGACCCACACCATTGCCTTTGCTCCGCAGAAGGCGGAAACCTATGCCGGTCTGCGCGCCGTTGCCGATGCCGGTAACGGTGAGTACCGGGAATCGAAAGATGCGCTGGAGCTGGCCAAGGTGCTGTCGGACGTGATCAACAAGCTGACCACAACGGATGCCTCCATGGCAGCACCGGGGGTGGCGGTGAACCAGTTGAACCGTTTCCGCCATCTTGATCAGCTCTACTACGCCCTGTTCCGGCCGTCATTCGAAACCCGCTGGCAGGGCAACCTGAAGCGCTACCGGCTGGATTTCGACACCCAGCAGATTGTTGACGAGAACAACAATCCGGCAGTTGATTCGGAAACGGGCTTCTTCAAGGAGAACTCCAACAGCTGGTGGGGTGAGTTTGACGGGGTGGATCTCAACGACGGTCAGAATGTTGCCATGGGCGGTACCCGTCAGGAGCTGATTGATGGTCGTCTGACCCTGCGCCGGCTGTTGCTCGCCGAGACCAGCCCGGCGGCAGGCGGCAGCGACAACGCGCTTGCCGCACCGGCCGGTGTCACGCCGAAGCTGGTGCAGGCGCTGACGGATATCACGACGGCGCAGATGGGCTCCCCCGCGACCCTGACCCCGGCCGAGCGCCAGCGTCGCCTTGACATGTTGCTGTACGGCTGGGGAGACCCGCTGCACACGGAGCCGCGACTGATCAACTACGGCTTCTCCGGCACCTTTGAGGAAGCCATGAAGGATGACAGCAAGCAGGACAATACCGTGTTCGTTTCAACCAACGACGGCATGCTGCTTGCGGTGGATCCGAAAACCGGGGAAGAGCTGTTTGCGCTGATGCCCCACGAGGAGGCGCTGAAGACCGAGAAGCGTTACCTCAGCAATCCGCATGATGATGAGCTGGCAAAGAAGTTGCCGGAGCTGGATGCGGCGGACCCGCAGCGCAGCACCTATGGTCTGGATGGTGGCATCACCGTCTGGCGCCGGGCCAAAACAGATGGCTCTGGCGAACCGGAGCATGTGTTCCTGTATCTGGGTCAGCGTCGTGGTGGTAATGCGTACTACGCGGTGAATGCCACAGACCGTAGCAACCCGAAGCTGATGTGGAAGATCCAGGGTGGCGCGGCGCCGTTTAACAAGCTGGGCCAGACCTGGTCGCAGCCGACTCTGGCGCAGATCATGCTGAACGGCCAGCCGGTGCCGGTGCTGGTCTTTGGTGGTGGCTACAGCCCGGCCGATCACGATGCCACGGGAGTGGTAAGTGGCGGAGACACGGTGGGTAATGCCATTTATATCGTCAATGCCTTCAACGGCGAGCACATCTGGTCGGTGTCCCGATCCGGTGAGACAGCCACCAATGCGGACATGAAGTGGGCGATATCTTCCGCACCGGCGGTAGTGGATATCAATTTCGATGGCGTGATTGACTATATCTACGCTGCCGATCTCGGTGGTCAGGTGTTCAGGGTGGATATGGATATCGAGAACAGCGGTCCTGGCGATCTTGCCAAGCGTGTTGTCACGCTGGCCAAGCTCGGCACCTCTGATGCCGGCGGCATCTCGAATCACCGCCGCTTCCATGCCTCCCCGGTGGTAGCGCTGAGCCAGCGTGAAGGGGGTGACGAGTTCCTGCAGGTGGCGCTGGGTAGCGGCTATCGCTCGCACCCGCTGAACATGGACACTCAGAACTACATCTTCATGATTGATGACACCGATGCCCTGAAGGACACCAGTTCCGCTCCGGTAACCCGGGCCAATATGGTCGATGTGACCACCAATCTGAGCCCGGATCCGTCCCTGTTTGATAGTAAACGCGGCTGGTTCATTCAGCTTGAGAACGGCGAGAAGGTGCTGTCTTCCGGTGTGGTCAGTAATGGCACGCTGTTCATGAGCAGCTACCTGCCGGAGAGTGCGTTCGTGAACAAGTGCCAGCGTGTGGTCGGCAGTTCGCGCCTGTATGCAATGGGTCTGCTTGACGGCGCACCGACCGTGGATCTCGACAACGACGGTAATGTTGATCGCAGCGTTGATCTGACTCTGCCAGGTCTGCCGCCATCGCCACAGTTGTTGCTGGATGGCACCGGTGATCAGGTGCTGCTGATCGGTACTGCAGCGCTGAGCGGCGGCAAGGTTGGCGGCGGCAAGGGGGTTCGCAAGACCCGCTGGTTCGAGGTGCCCACCGAGCAGGCCGCTGATGAAGAACTGTTGAAGGCCATGGGCAACAGCGGCAATCTCAAGTAAGCCCAGAGCGACAGCCGCAAACAAAAGGCCACCGGGGAAACCCGGTGGCTTTTTGTTTGGTATATGAGCGCCGCCATCCTGTTTATCAGCTAATCATAAAGGGTTATTAACGCGGCAACCCTTTGTTCTGATAGCGTTTTATCCCTCTTAAACACGGTACCGTTCAGTGATTGAGCGGTGCCGCCCATCCGTCTTGAATTGTCCTTCCCTTGGTAGTGGTTAAGCTTCACATTATCTGGCGTTTCTGGGTGCACGGGGCACAAGGATGAAGTTTAAAGACGGTGCGGGGATGGATTCCGGGCAGCAAGGGGTCACCCTGGCAGAGTTGATGATCACTCTGTTGATACTGGCAGTGATACTGGCGTTGGGGGTGCCATCGTTCCGTAACTCCACGGCCAGCGCCAGCATTCGCGGGACAGCGATGGATCTGGTGGCGTCCCTGAATGCCGCCCGGGCAGAAGCGGTCAGCTTCCGCAGTCCGATTACGGTCGAGTCTGCCGGCGGTGCGGTGTGGTCGGCATCGGGCTGGAAATATACCCATCCCGAGGATGGTGAGTTTGCCTTTCGGGCCAGCGGTAACACCACTGTGCAGGCGGGCGGCGGCGTTTCTTCCGTCATATTCGGCGCTGATGGCACGGTGGATCTGGCCGGTGCATCGGAGCTGGTTCTAGAGGTTTGTGACAGCCGAGCCGGAGAAACGGGGCGTCTGATCCGTGTCAACAGGCTGGGCAGGATAACTAACGAGGAGCTGGTATGTCCCTGAGGGTCATGGAAGCG
>JBFHPX010000027.1:0-14671 GCA_041592575.1 Alcanivoracaceae bacterium | reverse complement strand
TCTACCGGCGCTTCCGTGAGGATGTGGTGCCACTGCTGAAGACCTTTCCCTTTATCAAGATCTGGCATGCGGGCTGTTCGACCGGGGAAGAAATTTACAGCATGGCAATACTGCTCGAAGAAGAAGGCCTGTATGAGCGAGCCATGATTTATGCCACGGACATTGACAAGAATGTTCTGGCTACTGCCAAAAAGGGGATCTACTCAATATCCTCGATTCGCCAGTATGGCGAGAATTATGTTCAGGCGGGTGGGAAGGCGTCGCTTTCGGACTATTACACCTGCAAGTACGACGGCGTGATTATTGATCAGCGGCTGCGCCGCAACATCCTGTTCGCTGATCATGATTTGGCCACCGATCAGGTATTTGGCGAGATGAATGTAATCGTATGCAGGAATGTACTGATTTATTTTGACCGGGATCTTCAGCGTCGTGTGTTCCAGTTGTTCCGGGACAGTCTCGACCTCGGCGGAGTGCTCTGTCTGGGCACCAAGGAAAGTCTTAACTTTTCCGGGATTGCCGATGAGTTCGAGCCAGTGGATGCGCAGATGAAGATTTTTCGTCGCAAACAAGTCGTGCTGTGAGACAGGTGATGATTGAGCAAAAGATACTGTTGGTCGACGATCAGCCAGCGAATCTGGTCAGCCTCGACGCCATTCTGGAGGCGGAGGGCAGGGTGCTGCTGAAGGCGAACTCGGGTCCTGAGGCCTTGAAGATTCTCCTGCGCGAGGATATCTCGCTGGTACTTCTGGATGTGCAGATGCCGGGAATGGATGGTTTTGAGGTGGCGGAGCTGATGCGTCAGCGTAAGGACACCCAGACTATCCCGATTATTTTTGTCACTGCCATCAGCAAGGAAGACAAGTATGTTTTCCGCGGCTATCAGGTTGGCGCGGTGGACTACCTGTTCAAGCCGCTTGATCCGGTGATTTTGCAGAGCAAGGTCAATTTTTTCCTTCAGCTTGACCGTCAGCGTCGTGAGTTGCAGGAGAAGCTTCGTCAGGCTCAGGCACACAGAGCCGCCTATGAAGCTGCCAAGAAGGGCGGCGGCCCCGGCGGATGAGCACCGGAGAGTTCAGGGCGGTGGTGATTGGCGCATCCTGGGGAGGGGTTGAGGCCTCAATCAAGGTACTGTCGGAGCTCAAGGTGCCGTTCCCCGTGCCGTTGTTTCTCGCCCAGCACCAGCGTTATGAGTCGGAATCCCGGCTTGCCAGAGTGTTGTCCTCTCGCACGGACCTGAAAGTGGTGGCTCCGGAGGACAAGGAGCAGATTCAGCCTGGGGTCATATATGTATCGCCGCCCGGTTTTCATATGCTGATTGATCACGGGGGGGTTATTGCACTGTCGTGTCATTGGCCGGTGCATTACTCCAGGCCATCTATAGACGAGTTGTTTTTCTCTGCCGGCCACGTTTATGGTGCCGGGGTGCTGGCAGTGTTGTTAACGGGGGCCAACGAGGACGGTGCCGCCGGAATACGTTATATTCACCAGCGAGGCGGCACCACAGTTGCACAATCGCCGGCCACGGCAGAGGCACCAACCATGCCTGAGGCGGCGATTCGTACCGGGTGTGTTGATCACATATTACCCTTACAAGAAATAGGACAGTTCCTGCGTGAGCAGGTAACAAGCCGGCAAAAACGATGAAGCAAAGCATTCTTCTGGTCGATGACCACAGGGAAAATCTGATCGCGCTGGAGGCAATTCTTGAAGCCCCTGGGCGCCAGCTGGTCATGGCCACGTCTGGTAACGAGGCGTTGCAGCTTGCCCTGAAACATGACTTTTCACTGGTCCTGCTTGATGTGCAGATGCCGGAGATGGACGGGTTTGAGGTTGCCCAGCTTCTCCGTCAGGGCAAAAAAACCCGCAATATTCCCATTATCTTTGTCACGGCGATTTCAAAAGAGCATACCTATGTCTTCAGGGGCTATGAATGCGGCGCGGTTGACTACCTGTTCAAGCCGATTGATCAGCAGATCCTGACCGCCAAGGTCGAGGTGTTTCTGGATCTGGATCAGCAAAAGCGTCGCCTGCAGCAAGCTGTGGTTCAGATGAAGCGCCTTAAGGATGAGAATGAGCGTCTGCTTCAGGCAATTGGAGAGGGCATTCTGGGTACTGATACCAAGGGGCTGGTAACATTCGCCAACGGCGCTGCTGCAACATTGCTTGGCGTGCCCCGTGAGGAGCTTTCCGGGAGCCGCGTAGACGACTTGCTTTTTTATGATGAGGATGGCGCCCGCTGCTGGGATTGGTCGTCCTCACCACTACTCAAGGCCTGCAAATCAGACCAGCCATGGCGTAGTGGCACGCCCTGTTTTATTCAGCGTGACGGTGTCAGTGTAGCGCTTGATATAGCTGCCACCCCTCTTAATCTGCCGGGGGAAGCATTTTCCGGCACGGTACTGGTGCTGCGGGATGTGACTTCCGCATGGCAATCAAGCGCTGAACAGCAGGCCCGTGAGCTGCGTCGGCAACCCCGCAAGAAGCTGTTGCGCGAGATGGTCATGTTCGACCGTACCACCGGTGGTAATGTCGGTCGCCTGATCAATATCAGTCTCGATGGGTTCAAGTTGTCTGCGCGTAATATTATCGACCCGGGCACCCGTTTCTCGCTGAGTATGGTGTTGCCGGAGCAGTTGCAGGGCGTCACCACATTGAGCCTTGAGGGGCGTTGTGTCTGGAGCCAGGAGCAGGATCGCCAGAACGAGTGCCACGCGGGATTTCAGATCGTTGAAATTAGCGATCTGCACCGTAGTGTGCTGGAAATGATGATGGAGAAGTTCTGATATGAGCATGGAGCCGGTACCGGTAGCAGAGGATGATCTGCTGGAGGATGGTGGTTCGCTGCTGCCTTATGCGTTTGCCCGGCGTCACGGTATTGTGCTGAAGCCGGTTGGTGACAGTGTAGAGGTATATTGCCGCACCCCGCTGGCGCCGCGCGCACTGGCAGAGGTGCAGCGCCGTTTCGGTGAGCTGCCACCGCCGCAGCCGCTTGATGAAACCCGCTTTGATGCGACGCTGGCGCTGGTTTACGAGCAGCAGCGTGGCGCTGCCGCAGAAGCCGCTGACAATCTTGAGGGCCTTGATCTTACCAGCCTGGTCGATGCCTTGCCGCAGACTGCCGATCTGCTGGAGCAGGAGGATGATGCGCCGATCATTCGTCTGATTAATGCCCTGCTGCAGGAAGCGATTCGGGAGAACGCCTCTGATATCCATATCGAGACCTTTGAGCGCCGGTTGTCCGTGCGGATGCGTATTGACGGTGTGCTGCGCACGGTGCTGACGCCGCGTCGTGAGCTGGCGCCGCTGCTGGTATCACGTATCAAGGTTATGGCCCGTCTCGACATTGCCGAGAAGCGGGTGCCTCAGGATGGCCGTATTTCACTGCGTCTGGGTGGCCGGGATGTTGACGTGCGGGTGTCCACCATGCCCTCCAGTAATGGCGAGCGAGTTGTATTGCGACTGCTCGACAAGCAGGCCGGCCGGTTGCAGCTTTCCCATCTCGGTATGGGTGACCAGTGCTATCAGATGATGCGCGAGCTGATTCACAAGCCGCACGGCATTATTCTGGTAACCGGACCGACCGGTTCCGGCAAGACCACTACCCTGTATGCCGGGCTCACCGACCTGAATGATCATTCGCGCAATATCCTCACCGTGGAAGACCCGATCGAGTACCAGCTTGAGGGTATCGGGCAGACTCAGGTCAACACCAAGGTGGACATGACTTTTGCCCGCGGGCTGCGCGCTATCTTGCGGCAGGATCCCGACGTGGTGATGGTTGGCGAAATTCGCGATCTGGAGACCGCGGAGATCGCCGTACAGGCATCGCTTACAGGGCATCTGGTGTTATCTACCCTGCACACCAACAGTGCGGTTGGCGCGGTGACCCGTCTGCAGGACATGGGCATCGAGCCTTTCCTGCTTTCCTCCAGTCTGCTCGGCGTGCTGGCCCAGCGCCTGGTGCGGTTGCTGTGCCCGCATTGCAAGGAAGAGCACGTTCTCACCGAGGCCGAGCGCTCCATGCTCGGCCTGGTTGATGGGCATGCCGACAAGGTGTTCCGACCGGTTGGTTGCGAGCAGTGCAATCAGAGTGGTTATCGGGGGCGTACCGGTATCTATGAGCTGGTGCTGATCGACGATACCCTGCGGGAAATGATCCATGACCGGGCCGCCGAACAGTTGCTGGAGCGTCATGCCAGGAAGGCGACACCGGGTATCCGTATGGATGGCTGGCGTAAGGTATTGGCTGGCGATACCAGCATTGAGGAAGTGCTGCGTGTCACCCGGGAAAACTGATAGGCTGGCACCCCTGTTATGGAGTCCGGTAAAGGCTGTCGCTGATGCCCGCGTTTGAATATCGTTGTCTGGATGACAATGGCAAGGTTCGCAAAGGCGTGCTTGAGGCGGACAGTCCGCGTCAGGTTCGTCAGCAGCTGCGTGACAAGGGCTGGGTGGCTCTTGATGTCACTGTTACCGCTGACAAGCATGCTGCCAATCCGCTGTTTTCCTCCTCCTCTTCCAGTGGCCGCCTGAATGGTGCCGAGCAGGCGTTGATTACCCGTCAGCTGGCGACCCTGATTCGCTCCGGGATGCCGGTGGAACAATCCCTGACTGCGGTAGCCCGGCAGGCGGGCAAACCGCGCGTCGAGCGAATCGTATTGGCGGTTCGGGGAAGAGTCCTTGAGGGCCACAGCCTGGCCGGCAGTCTGGCCGAGTTTCCCCGTGCGTTTCCTGAAATGTATCGGGCCACCGTTGCGGCAGGCGAACAAAGTGGTCATCTGGAGCAGGTGCTGGAGCAGCTCGCCGAGTATCTGGAAACCCGTCATGACACCGGCCGCTCGGTTACGCAGGCAATGATTTACCCGGCTTTCATTATGGTGTTCTCCAGTCTCGTCATTACTGTACTGATGATGTACGTGGTGCCGAAGATGGTGGAGGTGTTCATCAATCAGGGCCGGGTACTGCCGCTTCTGACCCGGATCATGATTGTCATCAGCGACTTTTTCCGCGACTGGCTCTGGCTGGTGGCATTGCTGGTCACTGCGGCGGTGGTGTTGTTTGGTCGGGCCATGCGCGACCCGGCTTTCAGGCTGCGGGTGCACAGGCGTCTGGTTACCGTGCCTCTGATTGGCGGCGTGCTGCGCGCTGCTGACAGTGCCCGGTTGGCGAGTACTCTGGGTATTCTCGGCCGGGCTGGCGTGCCCCTGGTCGAGGCGCTGGCGATTTCTGCCCAGGTGGTTGGCAATCTGGCTATCCGCGATGCGGTGAAAGAAGCGGCAGCCAGAGTACGTGAAGGTGGAAACCTTAGCAGAGCGCTGGAAAAAAGCGGCTACTTCCCGCCAATGATGGTGCAGATGATTGCCAGTGGTGAAGCCAGTGGCGAACTGGACCAGATGTTGACCCGGGCGGCGATCTATCAGGAACGGGATCTGAATACCACGGTCTCAACGGCAGTTGGTTTGCTTGGCCCGCTGATGCTGCTGGTGATGGCAGGGTTTGTGGTGCTGGTGGTGTTGGCAGTGGTGTTGCCGATGCTGGAAATGAATGCCTTTATCGGTCGGTAAAGGGGAAGGGAATGACAGGAAAAATGATGATGATGACGAAGCAATCCCGAGGCAGACTGCCGCGCCAGCGGGGCTTTACCCTGATTGAAATTCTCGTGGTGGTGGCACTGATTGGCCTGCTCGCGGCCTTTATCGTGCCGAATGTCATTGGCCAGAGCGAGAAGGCAAGGGTGGATCTGGCTCGCGCCAACATGAATGCCATTTCCACCCAGCTGGAAATGTTTCGCATGCACAATGGCCGCTATCCAACTTCCGAGGAGGGCCTGTTGGCGCTGGTGGAGAAGCCGGACAATGCCCGCAACTGGACCACGCCGTACCTGAGCAAGGTGCCGGAAGACCCCTGGAATAACGGCTACGTTTATATCAGCCCGGGTATCAACGGGGCCTTTGATCTGATCTCGCTGGGTGCTGATGGTCGTGAAGGCGGGGAAGGTTTTGATGCCGATATCAGCCTGCGCGATAGCGGAGGCTGATCCACTGCGCCGCCGGCACTCCGTTCACCGCGTTGCCGCTCAGGCCGGTTTTACCCTGCTTGAAATACTGGTTGTGGTGTTCCTGATGGTGGCCATCTCCACGGTGGTGGTGGTGGCAGCCTTGCGCGGCGGCGGCCAGGATGCTTCCGGCAAAGCGCTGGCTGAATTATCAGATACGGTTGTGTTAATGACCGAGCAAAGTCTGTTTCGTGGTGATCTGCTTGCCATGCGTTTGACCGACACTGGCTGGGAGCCACTGCGTTTCGATGTCACCGAGGCGGATTTCCTGCCTTTGCCGGCACCGTTAAAGGCCGCTACCTTGCCAGACGGCATCCGGCTTGAGTGGCAACTGGATCAGGATGGCGATAATCGAGGTCCGACCATTGCCGCGGCCGCTGAGGCACTCACTGCTGAAGATATCAGCCCGGACGAAAAACCTGATCCGCCGCAGATGTTCTTCTTCCCCAGTGGCGAGGCGTCGCCGGTTACTATCTGGCTGGTTGATGAGGATGCGGGCGTGCGTCGTCAGCTGACGGTTGATGCGCTCGGCGTCGTTTCCATTGCCGAGGATGAGCAGCCGTGACGCGCCGTTACTCCCGTGGTTTTACGCTGGTTGAAATCCTGGTGTCGCTGGTGATTCTGGCCGGTGTTGCCATCGTTCTGGCCGACACCATCGGCGCCGGCGCTGTTGCCCACACCCGGCTAGACGACACCACCCGGGCCTGGCGAGTAGCGTCCGACAAGCTGGTCGAGCTGCAGGTGTATCAGCGCTGGCCCGCGATTGGCGTGCAGGATGAGAGCATCGAGCGTAATGATGAGCGCTGGATGGTGAGGACAAAGGTCAGTAACGGGCCATACACCGACACCCGGCGCGTTGATATCGAGGTGGGCCCGGAGCCTGAACCCGGCAAGGAAAGGTTGGTCACCTGGTCAGTTTTCAGCTTGCTGGGCAAGCCATACACCGCTGTCATGGCTGGTGGTTCTGGCAGTCCGGGCGCTGGCCCCGGTAGCCCCGGCGCCCCGGCAGCAGGGTTTGGCAGCGGCAGTGCCGGTACCACCGGAGAGCAACCGTGAGGCGCCTGCAAGGCTTCACGCTGCTTGAAATGGTGGTGGCCATCGCCATTCTGGCTGGCATGTTCATGGTGGCGATGGAAACCTTTCGTGCCGCTGCGGATGGCCGGGAAAAACTTGCCGCCGAAGCTACCAGGCTGGAAGCGAGGCAACGTGCCATGACTTTTCTGGCGCTTGATTTCGAGCAGGTGGTGGCGCGGCCGGTACGTGACATTCTGGGCGATCCCCAACCTGCGTTGCTGTCCCTTGAAAACGGCATTGCCCTGACCCGTCTTGGCTGGGCCAATCCTTTCGATTTGCGCTCGCGCAGTCAGATGCAGCGGGTGGAGTACCGGCTGCAGGAAAACCAGTTACTGCGGCTCTACTGGCCGGCACTGGATGTCCAGTCCGGCACCGAGCCGGAAACAACGGTGCTGTTGGAGGAGGTCGACAGCCTTACTGTGCGCTATCTGTATCAGCCGACGGGCGCCACGGAATGGCAGTGGCTGGAGCAATGGCCGGATATCTCTCTTCAGGGCACGCCGGCATTGCTGATGCCGTTACCAAAAAGTGTTGAGGTGGAAATCGGTTTTGCCGATGGCACTTTCCTGCACCGCTATTTCCGTACGGTGGTCAACATATGGCAGTGAAGTCGCGACAGCAGGGCGCTGCCCTGATTATTGTCCTGATGCTGTTTGCGGTGCTGATGACGTTGTCGGTGGAAGTACTTTACCGGCTGGATCATTTTCGCACCCGGACCTCAAACCTGCTCGACTGGGACCAGCGTTACCAGTATGCGCTGGCAGCCGAGGCACTGGCTATTCAGGCGCTGATTGATGATCTGGAGAAAGATCGGAGTAACAGCCAGCTGGCCGACGACTGCGTTACCGATACCTGGGGCATAACCCTGCCGCCAACGCCCTATGAAGGAGCCGTCTTTACCGCCTCGGTGCAGGATCTGCAGGGCCGCTTCAATCTCAACTGGCTGGTGACCGCTCAGGCCGGGCAGTTGGGCCCTGAATATTTACGCAACCAGGACGCAATCGGCTTTCTCGAGCAGCTGCTCGGGGCCACCTTACCGAACCCCGCCAAGGCCAGCGTGCTGGCCATGGAGATGGCCGACTGGATAGACAGCGATAACCTGGTCAATGGTATCGATGGCGCCGAGGATGCAGAGTATCGCGATCGACGAACCCCGAACCTGCCGGTCGCGCACGAGTCGGAGTTGCGGGCGCTGCGCTCTTTCAATGCTGAAGACAGTGGCGGTGCGGTGTTCTGGAGCCATCTGGCCGCGTTGCCGAATAGCACCTTGCTGAATGTGAATACCGCGCCAGCCAAGGTGCTCGATGCGGTGTTGAGCAGCACCGTTGGCAATGCCGGGACGCAACTGATTGTGCAGCTGCGCGAGCAGGGCGCTATCTCTGACATTGCCGGGCTGCTGGCCCAGGCTCCGTTCAGTAGCCTGCAGCCGGACCAGCGTACTGCTCTGGAAAACATGCTGACGGTAAAGTCCGAGTTTTTTCAGGTCATGATTGATGTCAAGACCGGTGATGCGGTGAGCCGGCTGGTGACCCGGATTCACCGGCCCGATAATGCTGAGACCGTGGTATTCAGTCGCCAGCTGGTCCCGTTACTCAGCCCCCTCGAACCGCCGTGCAATACTCTCTAGAATCCCAGCGTGGCCGGAACGAGGCAGAGGAGAACATGAATGGCTGATCCGACACTGATCTGGCTGGGGCCGGGAGCCCTGTCCGGCGCGCAAACCGATGCCTTGACTGTGCGCTGGAGTGGCGCCGATGGCACGGTCCGGCTCGGCAGCCTGACGGATGCCGCGGAACAGATTAGCGGGCCGGTTCGACTGGTGCTGTCGGTCGCCGATGTCCTGTTGACCGAAGTTGTCCTTAATCGGCGTCAGGCAAGGCATCTGCAGCGGGTTCTGCCGTGGATGCTGGAAGACCAGTTGATTGGCTTGCCAGAGCAGTTCTGGTTCGCCAGCGGCCGCCCCGCGAATGGACGTTATCCGGTGGTGGCCTGTGACAGGGAGGCGTTGCTACGGCTGTTGCAGGTATGCGCGGAGCTGTCACTGAAGGTTGCCGGGGTGGCTGTCGATGCCCAGTTGCTGGTGGAGTTGTCGCCGTGTCGTCTGACGGTCGAAGGCCAGACGCTGATTCTTGCCGATAACAGTCAAGGTCTGGCGGTCACCGAGGCAGAAGCAGAACAGGTTCTTGCCGTGCTTGGTCTGGCTGAGCTGGAGGACAAGAGCCGTCCTGCGACTGAGCTGATGGCGGTCATGCGAGCGGCAATTCAGCATGGCCGTCAGGTGGAGTTGTTGCAGGGTGATTTGCGCCCGGTGGAGCAGGGCAGTGGACCGCAGTTATCCGGGCGATGGCGGCAGCTGCTGGTCCTGGCTGCGGCCTGCATTGCTCTGGTGGCAGTGCTGATGGGTGGTCAGATATGGCGTTACCAGACTGCGGCAGACCAGCAGCTGGCTCAGGCTGCCAGTCTGTATAACCAGCTTTTCCCCGGCGACAGCGCCCAGCCGGGCTATCTGGAGAATCAGTTTCGCAGCAGGCTGGGCCGTCTTGGTGGCAGCGCCAGCGGTGGTTTCCTTGGTCTGATGATCCCGGTGGGGGAGTCATTGGCAGGGCAGCACGGGGCCGGATTGTCGGCTCGTCGGATTCAGTACGACGAGCGGGATAACTCACTCACCCTGGACGTGGAGGCCGGCAGCTATGACAGCCTCGAGGTGCTGCGTGGCCGGATCAGCGAAGGTGGCCTGCAGGCCGAAATTGCCAATTACCGAAGCCAGGGTGAGAGTGTTACTGCTCGCCTTCGTGTGACCACGGGGTCCTGATGAAAACCATTGCATCCCTGACAGAACAGCTGCAGAACCGGCTGACACCGGCCCGTGTCTGGTTCGAGCAACGCGAACCGCGGGAGCAGATGGCGCTGCGCATATTGGCTGTCGCTGTGCTGCTCACCTTGCTCTGGCTATTGATTTGGCAGCCGTTGCAGCATGGCCATCAGAGCGCTGTTGATGACTACCAGCGCAATGCCAGGCTGAAGGTCTGGATTGAAGACAACAGCAACGCCATTCGAGGCGCTGTGCAGAGCAAGACCAGTGTGGCCACGGGCGCTGACTGGATTGCCCAGCTGAGCCGCACGGCCGATGCTGCCGGTGTGGTGTTGCGCGGATTCAGCCCGGAAGGTGAGCAAACCGTACGTATTCAGATAGAGGCACAGCCGTTTGCAGAAGTGCTCAGTTGGTTGCAGCAACTGGAAAATGAACAGGGAGTTCGTGTTGCCAATGCTGAATTCTCTTCCACCAGCTCTCCCGGGCTGATCAATCTGCGCGCAACGCTGAAGCGGGCCCCATGATCCGACTGGCAGTGCCGTTACTGTTGCTGTTGTCGTGGGCAGGCCCGCTTAAAGCTCAGGAAGACAGGGCACTTGAGCACACTGTGTTGACGTTGACGCCGGCGGAGTTATCGCTGGCAAGCGGTGTCAGTGTGGAAGATCTGTCTGTCATGGTGTGGGATGGTGCCAGATTCTTGCCAGTGCCTTTCCAGATCGATGAAATGGATGATGTTGACATGGTCTGGTTCGCCGCGAGCGGCTTCAGTCGTTCCGGTCAGGCCGGGGTTTTCGACGGCGCCGATCAGCTGCTGATGATGTTGCGTGACAGCGGGCTCGTCGGCGGCGACCCCGGGGTGTTGGTGGAGGGAAAGATTCTGGCGGAGATCCGGCTTATCACCCCGGAGAATGACGAGCGCGCATTTTATCTTGTCTCTGGAAACAGTACTCGCGATCCCCGTCACTATGTCAGTCATGATCCGCACACCGGTGTTACCAGAACCGATCAGTACGTTTTGACTACGGATCCTGATAACGAGCTTAACTGGCAGTACCTTGGCTACAGCGGTTATCTCGGTCGAGCCGATGCATCCTTGATCGACACACTGAAGATGCGGATGTCGGGCGGCGTCTTGTTCCGTTTCCCCAGAGTGACGCTGGACAATGATAACCTCAGGCCGGTGATGACCGGTTTCCGGGTTGGACCGATCCGTTCGGTCATGCATCTTGAAACGCGGGTGGTTTTTGCCGGGCTGCCGATGATGAAGCTGCATGTCCAGGCATTGCGCTACGCCAATCATTATGAAGCCCACACCTTTGCCCGTGTTCCGTCCCTGTATCGCAGTGCCCTCAAGCATCCACAGGTCTCGGTTTCAATTGACGGCAATCGTCTTTTGGGCGCAGTAGTACAAACCGCTCGCGGAGGCGCCCATGTCGGCAATGTTGATGGCACCATGGATGACGATGAGCGCGAGCTGGTTCGCAAGGGCCTGAGCAGTGACGAAAGCTGGATCCTGTTTGACAGTCGCAAGGGGTTTGCGTTGCTGACGGAACTGGATGTACCGCCGGCGTTACATGGTATTCCGCTGGATCTGGTTTATCAGGATGATGCCGAGGCGGAGTCCCGGCCAGAACAATACCCGGGGCAATGGCCCAATCTTGGCTATGCCTTGAATGGCTGGCCGGAACAGGATGAGTTCCGGTTTGCTGTGCGACTTCTGTTTGACCGGCATTTTGGTGAGCTTGCGCCGTCAGATTACGTTGCCCTGCGCACTGGCAGGGCCTTACGCATCAAGATTATTAATCCTTCGCAATCTCAATCACCGGTAGCGCCAGATCTCCGCTGACCTGCGCCTGACTCCACCAGTACGACGGGTTGAAGAAGTACTGCCAGGTGTAGCCGTAGACAATCAGGCCAACACGATCGCCGGCTTTGAGCTCGGCGGACACCGCTGGCAATTCCTGACGAAAATATCCTTTCCTTGGCAGCGGTGTGAGCTGCTCGCTGACGACTCGCACTCGGCGTTTCCCGGCCCGCTGTACGCCCACGCCCACAAACAGGCGTGTGCTGACCTTGCTGGCGGTTCCGGCCACATTCAGATCAATCTCCGGTATCCCTGCCAGTACTTCGTTTTCGCCGGCAATGTAAACCGGAATAAATCGCGGCCGAATCACACCACCATTCGGTCGAAGGAAACGCAGATCCGATCCTGGCCACATGCCACGAAATACGTCAGTGAAGTTATCGATCGGCACTGCCAGCCACTCGCCCATGCCGGCAAAAGGAATCTGTATGCGATGGGGGGGCACCGGGAACACTTCCTTGATATCCGGGAAAGCTTCATCGGCAAGGCCTTCAACGTCATAGCCGAGCGTCAGGCAAAGTGTTGGTACCGTGCGGTCTTCGCCACGTAGTTTTTCTTCCCACCAGTTGACGATGCTATCAACCAGAGTGGCCTCATACTCACCGCAACGGATTTCCTTTTCAGTATTGAACAGTGGCTTGCCAGACCATTTCTGTACTGGCCAGGGCAGGATATGGCCCCCCTGAATTGCCAGCAACCGGGCGTCACGGCCGGCGTTACTGAAGCAGGCCTGATTGTTCAAGGCTTCCTGCATCGGGAACAGGGTGTCGCGGAAACCGTGCACGAACAAGGCATCAGCCTGCGGTTTGTCGCCCCTGTCGCAAAAATAGGCCGGGCTGCGCTGATACATCAGATCAACGCCATCATGGCTCATGGTGCCGCTAAAACCGCTACGCAGTGGTTGCCGGGTCATAAAGCCGATATCGAATCCGCTGCTGATGCCGCCCGGAATCAGCAGGGTAGAGCCCCAATTGGTTTTCATGTGTCGGTTCGGCGCCAGAGCGTTGGCATCATGCCAAGTGGCAACCGGCACCAGCGCTTTCAGCCGCGGCTCGACGAAGGACGATATGGTCTGGGCGCCACCGCCGTAGGATTCGCCAATCATGCCGATGGCCGGGCTGCCATCGTCAAGGGTGTGGATGGCGGGCAGGTGCTTGAGTGACCAGTCGATCACAGTGGAAACGTCCTTGATTTCGAATTCCGGGTGCATCATCTCGACCACACCCTGGCTTTGCCCCCAGCCACGTTGATCGTAGAACACCACCCAGTAACCTTTTTTCCAGGCCGCCAGTGCCGCCTCACCGGTAATCATGGTCTGGCCATAGATCGACAGGGGACGCTTGGCACGAAAGCCACCAAAGCCATGGGTGGCGATGATCAGAGGGGCGGTTTCACCTGGAGCGAGTGCCGGCTGATATACCGTCGCGGCCAGCTTTTTGCCATCATGGGTGACGATGCGGACCTGATAGTAGTCCTGCTTCAGCGACGTCTGGGCCGGGCCTGGTGTGGCCGGCGACAATTTGGTGGTGGCGCAGCCGGCAACAGTCAAGGCCAGCAAAATCGTCAGTGCGACTCGCATCGACATGGAACCCCTCGTTATTATTCGTGCACTTGCTTCTTTATGGGTGTCATTGATGGCCCCACAAGGATCCCCCTGGGTCATCAGAGCGCGCCCATTATGACCAAGCCATCCCGTCAAGGCCATGCGAAAAGTTCCCTGTTGTGGTTTGTTTGCGCCATTCTCTCGTTGTGGCTTGCCGTGGCCGGATCCTGGTGGATCAGCTCGCTGGTCGAATACGGGTACCCGCTCTGGTATCGGGTGCTGGCGATCGATGAGCATATCGCCCGTTATGCGCCACAGCACCCGAGCAAACCCGGCTTTGCCAACGTCGGCGCCGACCAGCATCGGCGGCTGTTCGCTGAAATTGTGCGCGCAGTGCACGACCGTGGAGTGCAGCTTGAGAGCATCAGCTATCAGCTTCCGCATGGTTCCGCAGTGGCATTGCTGGATGCCGCGGAAATCCGCCACCTGAAGGATGTCGCCCACTTGCTGCAACTGGCCGGCTCGGCGACACTGGTGGCGTTGCCGCTCTGGCTTGTGGCGATGGCGTTGCTCTCCGGCCGGCCGCTGGCGCCCAGACGGTTGCGGATACTGACCATGGCCTCGGTGTTGCTGCTGCTGGCCCTGATGGTATTTGCGATCGGCCCGAAAGCGGTGTTCTACCAGTTTCATGTCTGGTTATTCCCGCCTGAGAACCCCTGGTTTTTTTACTGGGAAGAATCATTGATGAGCACCCTGATGAAGGCGCCGCAGCTGTTCGGCGCAATTGCGGTGCAGATCGTTTTGTTGGCAGCGCTGTTGCTGTTGCCGATTCATCTCGTTGGCGCCTGGCTCGGTCGGCGCCTGCTGCGGAGGTAGGGTTGTCTGGTATTGCTGAAACTGTAAGTTTGCCTGCTGACGGGTTGCCCCGGCCACCGAGCTGGCGCATTTCCCGTGAAGCCTTTCTGGCGCTGGCACCGGCCGCCCGGATTGCCGAACTGCAGTCACTGGAACAGGGCAATGGCTACTGGATCCTGCATCAGGGCGCCATGGCGCCGGGCTCCCAGCGACAACTGCTGGCCAATCTCGATAGCGCGGTGGCGCTGCAGACAGCCCTGTCCCAGCATTTCCAGCAACCCGATGCCGCGGCCAATCTGATGGTACAGCGGCTACCGCCACAACAACGGGCCGGGGTGCTGTTCAGTCGCCATCCGCGTCGACCGGATCTTGATCATGCGGTGGTGGAAACTGCTGACAATCGCGGCACTACAGAGAGATTGATATTCCATGCCGATGGTCACCTGGCCTGGTGCAGTGACCTGG
>JBFHPX010000026.1:0-14737 GCA_041592575.1 Alcanivoracaceae bacterium | reverse complement strand
GCCGATGAACTCTTTGCTGAATCCCTGCAACGTATGCTGACTGAAGAAAAATGGCGCCTCTCCAGCGGCCAGTTTACCTTCAGTGTCGGCAGCACTTCTTTTGTCCCGGGCTCTCATCTTGGCGACACACTGAGAAGAGCCGAGCAGGCCTGCGCGGAAGCAATGAAGTCGGGAGGAAATCGCGCCACAGTACACAACGACTCCGGCGTACATGGCCAGGCCGCCGACAGCGATCACTCTGCGATAGCACTGATTGTCGAAAAGCGCTTCAAGCTGATGTTCCAACCAATCATCAATCTGGAAACCGGAGAGACCCTGTTTGAAACCTTTGTCCGCCTTGAGAGCGAGGACGGACAAAGCTTTACCCCCGCCAACTTCGCCGCACTGATTGCCAAGCACCTTCCCGAAGGCGCGTATGGCCTTGATCGCTGGCTACTTGATCAGGCGCTGATCCAGCTCGCCTCTCTGGGAGGAAAAGAAGCAGAAAACTATTCTGTTGTCATCCGGCTTTTTTCTTCGGTTGGGCAGATGGAAAAGCTGATTCCGATGATCAGCAATGCACTATCCAGCTCGCGTATTCGTGGCGCTCGTCGGGTCATCTTTGCGGTACCGGAAGCCCTGCTTGTCCGCGAGCCGGAAAGAGCAAAAGCTGTATTCGACAAGCTCGCCGGACTGAAATGCGGGGTTATGCTGACAGATGTTGGAGAAACAGACTTCAGTCATCATGTCATTCGGGACGCCGGCAACGTCGACTTTATCAAGCTGGCGCTGCAATACGGCAAATCGCCAAAGAGCGCCGAGCTTATCGCACCATTGCTTGAAGATGCCCGGCAACAATTCCATGGCAAGGTTGCTCTGGTTGCCGCCGGAGTCGAGGACATGGCCGTCATGACAGCGTTCTGGGATCAGGGAATCCGCTACTTTCAGGGCTACTTTATCCAGCGTCCTGCCGATGTCATGCAGTATAGCCACAACGCCTGAGCCGCGATGTCGAGCCTGACCAGTCAAACCGAACACCTCGTAACGGCTTATGCGCTTAAGACCCAGGACGCATAACCGGAGGCGAAAGTTCACCGCCTTGTCCGGTCCGCCAAACGTGCTTTCGAAGCGCCAGTAGCACCGGCCTGCCTGGTGATTGTACCGATACGAACCGGCAATGGACGCTCGAGTCTGAACTCGGCCATCTGCACGACGGTCTTCCACGCGAGCACCAGAACACCTTCTGCCACGGCCTGACGCAGCAACTCGCCATACCGGAGGTCTATCTCATCCGCCGGTCGCACCGCCTTCGCACCGGTATGCTGCACACAAAAGAACAGCACCGCCCTGTGCCCCTGCCTGACCACCTCCATCAACGTCAGCAAATGCTTCTGGCCGCGCTCGGTGACCGCATCCGGAAAAGCAATGACGCCATGATCAGGCTCATTCTCGGCCGGACCCAGAGTGACATTCTTGACTTCGATATAGGTCTGCCTTCCATCAGCATGATCGAGCGCGATATCGAAGCGACTGTCCCCGAAAGGGACCTCACGGCGCAGTGCGGTATAACGCTTCAGCCCGGCAATACGTTTTCCCAGAATCGCTTCCGTGACCAGCTGATTGGTGCGCGCGGTGTTGACGCCGGCCCAGTGCCCATGAGCCACCTGCACCGCTTCCAGAGTATGACGATATTTACGCGCCGGGTTGCCGCTATCTGAGTACAACACCGCTGCACCGACAGGCTGGCAATTCTTCATTGATCCGGTATTCGGGCAGTGCAGGGTAATGACACTGCCATCGGCCAGTTCGAC
Organism: Alcanivoracaceae bacterium; assembly: GCA_041592575.1. GTDB lineage: Bacteria > Pseudomonadota > Gammaproteobacteria > Pseudomonadales > Alcanivoracaceae > PGZG01. Next base: position 12,947 of record JBFHPX010000026.1, on the reverse strand, counting down.
ATCTGCCATAAAGCGCTTGTAGCGGCGAATCAGTCTGGCCTGCTGCAGCGGCGGATCAAACTTCATTTGCCATGCCTGCTGATAAAACGGCGCAGTCTTTCCAGCGCCTCCTGCAGACGTGATTCTTCCGTGGTATAGGCGATGCGCAGACATTTCTCCGGGCCATGCACGGGGCCGAAATCGGCGCCCGGCGTCAGTGCAACAAATTCCTGCTCCAGAAACTGTTCGCAAAACGCAAAACTGTCATCGGTAACGGCGCTGACATCGACATAGATATAGAACGCGCCCTGTGGCTCACCAATAACTTTCAACCCCAAGCCGGGCAATGCCTGCAACACCAGATGTCGACGCGCGTTAAGCACATCACGACGACGATCCAGCTCGGCACGGGTTTCCGGCAAAAATGCCGCCAGCGCAGCATGCTGGGACACCGTGGCCGGCGCGATAAAAAAGTTCTGCGCCATCCGCTCCAGCGCCGCGACATGTTCGTCCGGCGCCACCATCCAGCCCAGCCGCCAGCCAGTCATGCCGAAGTACTTGCTAAAACTGTTCAATACCAGCGCATCAGGAGCGTCAGACAACACCGTATGCACCGGCTGCTGATAAACCAGACCCTGATAGATTTCATCAACAATCAGGGCGCCACCAAGTTGGCGTACCGTCTCTGCGATATCAGCACATTCAGCAGCGGACAGCACAGTACCGGTGGGATTGTCCGGCGAGGCCAGCAGGGTGGCCACGGTGTTTGCCTGCCAGTACTGGCGGATTTTGCCGGCGCTGACGCGGACATCGGTGATACTGCCGTCAGCGGACAATGGCAGCGTCTGCGGCTCGCCATTGACCAGCTCGACAAAGTGCCGGTTGCAGGGATAGCCCGGATCGGTCAACAAAACGCCATCACCCGGGTTCACCAGCAATGCCAGCGCCAGCTGCAGTGCGCCGGACGCACCGGGCGTGACAATGATCCGTCGCGGCTCCAGCATCACGGAGAAACGGGCTGCATAGTAGTCAGCGATGGCCTGGCGCAGGGCCGGCAGTCCGGTGGCCGGTGTGTAATGGGTCAGCCCTGACGCCAGCGCCCGCTGGCCGGCAGCAACAATCGGCGCTGGCGTCGGAAAATCCGGTTCGCCCACCTCCAGATGGATGACATCATGGCCGGCAGCTTGCAGGGCTTGCGCCCGCCCAAGCAGGGCCATGACATGAAACGGGGCAATACGGTCGTTCCGGGAGGCCTGGCGAAGCATGCAAATCAGTCCTTCTGTCGACTTTCAGTTTTGATACGTCCGGCTATAATGCGCCGCGCTTTTGCCGGGGTGGCGCGTCATGGGTGACAGGACCCGATGTGACGGGTATTGTCGGACGTTTAGTCGGGCCTGGGGGTCCGAGCCGGCGGAGCCGGTGGCACACTAACAGCGAGCAGCGAGTATGTTAAGGGAGTTGATCAGAATGGCTACCCGCAAGAAAAACAACAGCACCAAACCGGCAGCCAAAGCCACCCCGAAGGCGGATGCCGCAAAGAAGTCTGCTGCGGCCAAACCGGCCAAAACCGAGAAAAAAACTGCTGCAGCGAAAAAGCCCGCTGCCAAGGCATCCGCAGTGAAAGCACCCGCGAAAAAAGACAGCAAAACCAAAACCGCCAAGCCGGCAGCCAAGAAAGCTGCGGCCAAGCCGACCACCAAAGCAGCGGCAAAACCGGTGGCGAAAAAGGCTGCGGTAAAGGCAGCCGCGAAACCGGCAGCAAAGAAAGCCGGCAAGCCGGCAGCAAAAGTGCCAGCCAAGGCTGCCACCAAACCGGCAGCCGGCAAGAAGGCCGCCCCGAACAAAAAAACAGCGCCCGCCAAGGCGAAGGCCGCTGCCCCGGTAAAAGCCAAGGCTGCAAAAGCGAAGGCCGATACCAGCAAGAAAACCCCGGCCAAGGCAGCAGCTCCGAAAGCTGCCGCCAAGCCAAAAGCGACACCCAAGGCGCCCGCACCGAAGCCGGCCGCCGCCAAACCTGCGGCCAGCAAGGCGCCGGTGAAACAGGAATCAGCAAAACCGAAAGCCGCCAGGAAGGCAGCGGGAAAACCGGCCAGTGCATCAGCCATTCCCGCCCGGCCTGCTTCCATGTTACCGGCCAAACCGAGTGCGGGGAGAGCAACGCAGTCCTCTGTACAGGTACCGACACCCGTGAAACGCCAGACCAGCACCACCAACATTGCCCCGTCGACGACACCGATTTTTGGCCTTGCCCCCTACATGCCGGCCAAGAACGAGGAATACATGAGCCCGGCGCAGGGCGTCCACTTCCGTAAAATCCTGCTGGCCTGGCGCCAGGAGCTGATGGAGGAAGCAGACCGCACCATGCACCACCTTCAGGATGAAGCCGCCAACCTGCCAGACCCGAACGATCGGGCAACTCAGGAGGAGGAGTTTGCCCTTGAGCTGCGTGCCCGCGATCGTGAGCGCAAGCTGTTGAAAAAGATTGAAAAGGCACTCGATAAAGTTGACAAGGGCGACTACGGTTGGTGCGAAGCCTGCGGCATCGAGATTGGCATCCGTCGCCTCGAGGCGCGGCCAACCGCCGAGCTCTGCATCGACTGCAAGGAGCTTGCCGAGATCAAGGAAAAGCAGCTCGCCGGCTAATACCTGCGCGCTTGCCTGATCCACACAAAACGCCGGGGCAACCCGGCGTTTTGTATTGCAGGAGAGAGCGATGAAGACACCGCGCTATCGCGGCAGATTTGCGCCAACGCCCTCGGGGCCACTGCACCTCGGCTCGCTGGTGATGGCGCTGGCCAGCTGGCTGGACGCCAGGCGCCAGCAGGGTGAATGGCTACTTCGTATTGATGATATCGACCCGCCGCGAGAGCAGCCCGGTGCCGCCGACTGCATTCTGCAGCAGCTCGACGCCTTTGCCCTGCACTGGGATGGGCCAGTGTATTACCAGAGTCGCCGTCATCAGGAATACGAGGCCGCCGTGCGCCAGCTGCTGGCTACCGGTGATGCGTTCTACTGCCAACTGTCGCGGCGCGAGCTCGACGCCATGGGCAACCTTCACCCCGGCCGCTCTGCCGCGATCCGATCGTCAGCGAATGCGGCAGTCAGACTCGCTGTGCCAACCGAGCCGGTGTGTTTTGATGATCGTTTTCAGGGGCGCCAGTGTCTTGACCTCAACCGGCAGGAAGGCGCCTTTGTGATTCGTCGTCGAGACGGGTTGTATGCCTATCAGCTGGCCTGCGCCCTCGACGATGCCGATCTGGCCATCACCGACGTGGTGCGTGGCATGGACTTGCTCGATTCCACCCCGCGGCAGATCCATGTGCTTGACTGCCTTGGCCGCGCCGCGCCGCGCTATGGTCATCTGCCGGTGGTGCTCGGCGCCGATGGCCACAAACTGTCAAAATCCTCCGGCGCGGCAGCCATCGAAGGGGAACAGGCACCACAAAACCTGAAGCTCGCCCTGTCGCACCTTGGCATTGCGGTGGATGCCGACAAACCGGAGCGGATGCTCGACGCCGCCCTGGAAATCGGCCTGCCTACCCAATCCTGATGCAGCCGTTTACCATGCCAGCACCCGGTTACGGATATGCTCATGTATACCGATCGCCTGCTGATCATCTTTATTCTCGGCACCTACCTGCTGTCGCCGGCCATCATTGAATGGTGGAGCGATGGTGGCCGGGCCTGGTTCCGGCCGTTTCTGGTCTGGTCGCTGTTGATCGGCTTGAGTTACTGGATTGGTCGCAGCCGGGATTTCGATGGACTTTAATTTCTACCACCTGCTCGCCATTGCCGGCGCCTGGCTGCTGTTTCTTTTTCTGATTGCCTGGATCACTGACCGCGGCTGGCTGCCGGCCAGACTGGTACGTCATCCGATGGTGTATGTATTTTCCCTCGGCGTATATTGCAGCGCCTGGGCGGTGTACGGCAGCGTTGGCTACGCCTACCAGTACGGCTATAACTACCTCGCCTATTTTCTCGGCATCTCCGGGGTGTTTCTGCTGGCACCCATCCTGCTGGCGCCGATCCTGAGACTGACCAGCACCTACCAGCTCGGCTCGTTGGCCGACCTGTTCGCATTTCGCTATCGCAGCCGCGCCGCCGGCGCCCTGACAACACTGATCATGCTCGCCAGCATGCTGCCGCTACTGGCACTGCAGATCAAAGCCGTGGCCGAGTCTGTCGCCATCATGAGTGGCGATGCCCAACCACTGGATGTCGGCCTGTGGTTCTGCGCCATGCTTGCGCTGTTTGCCATTCTGTTTGGCGCCCGCCATGCCACCGCCCGGGAAAAACACGAAGGTCTGGTGGTGGCGATGGCGACCGAGTCGCTGATCAAGGTGGTGGCGTTCGTCAGCGTCGCCCTGATCGGCCTGTTCGGCGTGTTCGATGGCCCGAGCGGTCTGAATGAATGGCTGGACCAGCACCCGGAAATGCTCGCCCGACTGTACTTCCCGTTGCAGGACGGCACCTGGCACAGCCTGATTCTGGCGTTCTTCGTTTCCGCCGTGGTGATGCCGCACATGTTCCATATGGCTTTCGCCGAAAACCTGAATCCGCGAGCACTGATTACAGCCAGCTGGGCGGTGCCGCTGATGCTACTGGTCATGGCCATCTGCGTACCGATCATTGTCTGGGCGGCGCTGGCAAAAGACGTTGCCACTCCGGCGGATTATTTCGCCCTCGGGCTGTCCAGCCGGTTTGGCGATCAGGGCGCCCTGCTCGCCTATCTGGCCGGTCTGGCGGGCGCCACCGGCATGCTGATTGTTGCCACACTGGCGCTGTCCGGCATGGCTCTCCACCATCTGGTACTACCACTCAGACGCCCCCAGCCAGGCGAGGACCTCTACCGCTGGCTGCTGTGGGTGCGCCGGGTGCTGATCATCGCCGTGATCGGCGTGGCCTACCTGTTCTACTCCTGGGCTGGCCACCGCCACAGCCTGACATCGCTCGGCGTGATGTCATTTGTTGCCACCCTGCAGTTCGTACCTGGTCTGATTGGCACCCTGTTCTGGCCCGGTGGCAATCGCCGCGGCATGCTGACCGGTCTGCTGGCGGGCTTCATGATCTGGCTGCTGATGCTGGTGCTGCCTACTCTTGACCCGTCGCTGCGCTGGAACGCGCTGGCGGAACTGCTCGGTTTGCGTTTTGCCAGCCCACTGACCCAGTGGCACACCATTGCCCTGATGTCGATCGCCACCAACGGCATTCTGTTTGCCGTTGTCTCGCTGATTACCTCAACCAGCAGCGCCGAACAGAACGCCGCCCAGACCTGTGCCGTTGACAGCCTGCGCCGGCCCTACCGCTGGGAACTTGAAGCGGATGACGTGGATGATTTCATTCACTCGCTGGCACAACCTCTGGGCGCCGTCACCGCAGAACGCGAAGTGGAACTGGCACTGCGCGATCTCAGCCTGAGCCGTAACGAAACCCGGCCCTATGCATTGCGCCGCCTGCGCGATCAGCTTGAAACCAATCTGTCCGGCCTGCTTGGTCCGTCGGTGGCGCATCAGCTTGTCGACGATCACCTGCCCTACAAGGCGCAAGGGGAAGAAGAAAGCAACGAGGACATCCAGTTTATCGAGTCGCGCCTGGAGCAGTATCGCAGCCGGCTGTCCGGTCTGGCTGCCGAGCTGGACAGCCTGCGCCGGTTCCATCGGCAGACACTGCTGGAACTGCCAATGGGGGTGATATCGCTCGGTGCCGATGATGAAATTATCGGCTGGAATCTGGCCATGGAAAAACTGACCGGCATTTCCGGACGACGCATGATCGGCTCACGTCTGGCCAACCTGCCGGGCCCATGGCGGGATACCCTGCTCGAATTTGCCAGAGGCGATGTCAGCCATCAACCACAACAGGAAATCAGCTTGCGTGGCGCAACCCGCTGGTTGAGCCTGCACAAGTCACGGGTACACGAATCACTGCATGGCGAGCGTGATGCCGGCCAGGTCATCGTGGTGGAGGATGTCACCGAAATCCGGGCACTGGAATTACGTGCCGCCCATAATGAACGGCTGGCCTCGATCGGCCGCCTTGCCGCCGGCGTTGCCCATGAGATCGGCAACCCGGTCACCGCCATTGCCTGCCTGACCCAGAACCTTGCTCTGGGCGCCTCTGATGACGAGCTGGACCAGGGCACCAGCCAGATTCTGGAGCAGACAAGACGTATCACCCGGATCGTCGAATCGCTGGTGACGTTCAGTCACAGCGGTCAGTTGCCGCAACAGCATCACCTTCCAGTCGATATTCACGACGCTGCCGCGGAAGCCATTGCCTTGCTGGCACTGGACCCGGATCGCCGCCGCCAGCGTTTTGAGAATCACTGCGGCAGCGGATTGGTGGTTTCCGGTGATGCCCAGCGACTGCTGCAGGTATTTGTTAACCTGTTTGCCAACGCCGCCGACGCCAGTCCGGACGATCAGCCGGTCAGCATTCACGCTGAACGGACCGGCACGCAGATTCAGGTAAGCATCGAGGATCTCGGTCATGGCATTCCGGCGGCACTGCTTGATACCCTGTTCGAGCCTTTTGTCACCAGCAAACCACCAGGGCGGGGTACCGGACTGGGCCTGGCGCTGGTATACAGCATTATCGAAGATCACCGTGGCAGCATCCGGGTGGAAAGCCCGACCAGAGAAGACCACGGCACACGCTTTATCATCAGCCTGCCGGCAGCCAGTTCCGCGCCGGCGGCGGACGGGATCACAGCATGAGTCATGTTCTGATTGTCGAAGATGAACCGGTTATTCGCGGCGCCCTGCGCAAGCTGCTGGAGCGCCACGATCACAGCGTGGTCGAGGCCGACTCGGTGGAGCAGGCCGGCAGCCATGATCTGCGCGATTTCGATCTGATTATCAGCGACCTGCGTTTGCCCGGCGCCCATGGCACTGATCTGATCCAGCAGGCCAAGCCGACACCGGTGCTGATCATGACCAGCTACGCCAGCCTGCGCTCGGCGGTGGATGCGATGAAACTCGGCGCGGTCGATTACATTGCCAAACCGTTCGATCACGACGAAATGGTGATGGCGGTCAGCCGCATCCTCAAGGAGCGCACGCTCAAACGCGGCCATGACGCCCTCCGCGCCGATCTCGCCCAACGCTATCCGGTCAGCGACATGATCGGGGATAGCGAAACCATGCGGGCCCTGCTGCAACATATCGAACGTGTCGCCGCCACCGACAGCACCGTCCTGATTTGCGGTGAATCGGGCTCCGGCAAGGAGTTGGTCGCCCGCACCCTGCATGACCGCAGTGAGCGCAACCGCGGGCCAATGGTCCCGGTGAACTGCGCCGCCATGGCCAGTGATGAACTTGAACAGCAACTGTTCGGGGTCGAACGTGGCAATGACAGTGAGCGCAGCCTGCGCGGGCTGGCAGAAAGTGCTGACGGCGGCACCCTGTTTCTGGATGAAATTGACGAGCTTTCACCATCCGCTCAAGGACGACTGCTGCAACTGCTGGAGAGCCAGACAGCACAGCGTATTGGCGCCACCACCGCACGCCGCATTGACGCCCGGATTATTGCCGCCAGCCATCGCGACCTGCCCCGACTGGTCGCAGAGGGGCGGTTCCGCGAGGACCTCTACTATCGCCTGCAGGTGGTGCAGCTCAACCTGCCGCCACTGCGTGACCGAGGCGATGACATCCTGCTGCTGGCCGACAGTCTGCTGGAACGGATCAGCACCCGGCTGAACCTGAAAACCGGCGGCTTCAGCACCGATGCCCGCCGCGCCATGAGCCACTACCACTGGCCCGGCAATGTCCGGGAGCTGGAGAACGCCATCGAGCGTGCTGTCATTCTGGCGGATGGCGCACCGATCACCGTGGAGCTGCTTGGCATTGATACCGCAGCGGTTCCGCTGCGCACTTTTCAGGACCCGAACGAAGACCTGTCACTGGAGGATTACTTTGCCCGCTTCGTCATGGAGAATCAGGACCACATGACAGAAACCGAGCTGGCCCGAAAGCTCGGCATCAGCCGCAAGTGTCTGTGGGAACGCCGTCAGCGCCTCGGCATCCCCCGCAGCCGTAATAGTGCTACCGGCGGATGATCTGCTACCGGACGTAACCGAAGTGTTACCGTCCTACACAGAAAGTAAACACCTGTTCTGACAGCTGTCCCGCCAGAAAAGCAAAATTCTTATAAGCCATTGTTTTTAATAGATATTTCAAGTTATTGCAAAGCCCGCTCCGCGACGGCACCATGACTTCCACGCCAAATAACAAAAACAACGGCGCAAGTGGCTCCCGGATCAAATAACAACAGCCGGCTGAGATAACAACAACAACAGTTCAACGAGCCAATACAGCATGGTCGCCCAGATGAGGCGAACCGAAGGCAAAACCAGAAAACGAAAAACAACAACAATAGAATCAGCGCAATAGGGGATCAGAGCGGAGCTCTGGTCCCTTTTTACTTTTTACCCCTCCCCCACTTCCGGCATGTGTGACTGCTTGCAGGCCGACACACCAAGCGATTAACGGGGAGCGACTGCGTTGGTCTGCAAGCAGTCGCACATGCCCACAGACCGATATCCGTTACCCGGGCAACGCACGTCGGTGTTACCATCCTCCGCTTCCTGACACCCCGAAGGTCAATCCGTTCCATGCTTCGCAAGATTGCCAATTACCTGACGCAACCACTGGGCCCTGTGACCCGGCTGCTCGGACGGAGTTCCGCCCCGGCCCTGCCGGTTCCGGAAATTCATTCCCGTGAGCACCATGACATTTCGCGGCGCGACATGAGCCGCGCCGCACTGAATGTGCTGTACGGGCTGAACAAGGGCGGCTTCGAGGCCTATCTGGTCGGCGGCTGCCTGCGCGACATTCTTGCCGGTGAGAAGCCGAAAGATTTTGATGTGGTGACCAACGCCACCCCGGAACAGGTTCAGAAGCTGTTCCGGCGCGCCCGGGTGATCGGCCGCCGGTTCAAGATCGTCCATGTCTACTTCGGTCAGGAAGTCATTGAAGTCGCCACCTTCCGCGCACTGAGCGAACCTGATGAGCGCGAGGAATCCGAACACGGCATGATCCTGCGCGACAACATCTATGGCAGCATCGAAGAGGATGCACTGCGCCGTGATTTCACCATCAACGCGCTCTACTACAACATCGACAATTTTGCCCTGTATGACTTCATGGGCAGCATGGAGGACATTCGCCGCAAGCGCATTCGTATTATCGGTGACCCGGACCGGCGTTACCGCGAAGATCCGGTACGCATGCTGCGCGCAGCGCGCTTTGCCGCGAAGATGCAGTTCGAACTCGACCCGGCCACGGAAAAGCCGATTCACCAACTTGGTCTGAGTCTGCATCAGGTTCCCGCGCCGCGGATGTTCGATGAGTTACTGAAGCTGTTCCTGACCGGCCATGCTCTGGCATCGATGAAATCGCTGCAGCAACTCGGCTTGCTGGAAATACTGATCCCGGAATCCGGCAAGCATCTCCACGACCGTGACAGCGGCCCGGTTTGGCAGAAGCTTATTGAACAGGCCTGCATCAATACCGACACGCGCATTGCCAACGAACGCCCAGTGACCCCGGCTTTCCTGTTTGCGGTTTTACTCTGGCCGGCAGTAGTGGCACGCACGGAAAAGCATATTGAGCACGGCTTGCCGTTTGCGCCTGCTCGGCAGAAAGCTGCCGGCCAGGTCATTCATGCGCAGAATGAAATTACCGCCATCCCGAAGCGCTTTACCCAGGTGATTCGGGAGATCTGGGATGTGCAGTTGCGTCTCGACAAACGTCAGGGCCGCCATGCGGAAATGCTGGTCGCTGATCCGCGCTTCCGCGCCGGTTATGACTTCCTGCTGCTGCGCGAACAGGCCGGCGAGATCGAACCCGGACTGGGTGACTGGTGGACCCAGTACCAGGAAGAAGACGAGCATGGCCGCATGGAAATGGTACGCAAGCTTGGCAAGTCTGCCGGCCCAACGAAGAAACGCCGGCGTCGTCGGCGCAAGCCCGCCGGCCCGGCATGACCAACGCCTTCATCGGCCTCGGCAGTAATCTTGGCGACAGTGTCGCGCTGCTGAACGAAGCGCGGGCGGCACTGACCTCGCTTCCACAGACCCGAATCACCGGCGTGTCGCCACTCTATCGCAGCGCTCCGGTCGGCCCGCAGGACCAGCCGGATTTTTTCAATGCCGTGGTACGGATTGATACCGGGCTGGATGCGCCCTCGCTACTCGTCGCCCTGCAGCTGATTGAACAACAGGCCGGTCGCGTGCGCCTGCGTCATTGGGGCGAACGCACTCTGGATGTGGATATTCTGCTGTACGGCAACGAGCGGATCGATCTGCCGAACCTGCAGGTGCCGCACCCACGCCTGCATCAACGGGCCTTTGTCCTGAAACCGCTGCTCGATATTGATGCAGAGATCACGCTGCCGGATGGCACCGCACTGGCGCCCTATTGCGCCACGGTCGAGGACCAGCCAATCTGCTTGTATTCCGATGACCGCTGGAGCCTGATCCCTTGAGCGAACTCATCCCGCCCGGCACCACCGCGCCACGCTATATCGTTGTCGAAGGCCCGATCGGCGTTGGCAAGACGTCACTGGCGCGCAAGCTGGCGATGACCTTCAACTATGAAATGCTGCTGGAACAACCGGAAGAAAATCCGTTTCTGGCGCGCTTCTATCAGTCACCGCGCCAGTACGCTTTGCAGACCCAGTTGTTTTTCCTGTTCCAGCGCGCCGAGCAGATGCGGGCACTGGCGCAGAACGAGCTGTTCAGCCCGGTGCGGGTCAGTGATTTCCTGCTACAAAAAGACCGGCTGTTTGCCGAGCTGAATCTGGACCAGGACGAGTTCGCCCTGTATGACAACGTCTACCGCCATCTGGCTCTGGAGGCGCCGAAGCCGGATCTGGTGATCTACCTGCAGGCCCCCAGCCAGGTGTTGCTGCAGCACATCCAGCACCGCGGCATCCAGCACGAAAAGCCGATCAGCGCCGATTACCTGAATCGCCTCAACGAAGCCTACGCCCGCTTCTTTCACTTCTACGACGAAGCACCACTGCTGATCGTCAATGCCTCGGACATTGACCCGGTCCACCGGGATGACGACTATGCCCAGCTGCTGCGCCGGGCGCTGGACATCCGCTCGGGCCGGCACTACTTTAATCCGCGCCCGCTGGCCGGCTGATTTCGCCCCGCCAGCCCGATTCCCGGAGACCCAGACCATGGCCGTGACGCTCCGCACCCTGCAACAGCGCAAACAGAACGGCGAAAAGTTCTCCGTGCTGACCGCCTACGATGCCTGTTTTTCACGGCTGATCAGTGAGGCCGGCGTGGATGTGATGCTGGTCGGCGACTCCCTCGGCATGGTGCTGCAGGGTCACGACAGCACCCTGCCAGTGACCACCGAACAGCTCGCCTACCACACCGCCGCCGTCGCCCGTGGCAATCAGGGCAGCCTGATCATGGCCGACATGCCGTTCATGAGTGGCGCCACACTTGAGCGGGCGCTCACTTCTGCCCATGCCCTTATGCAAGCCGGGGCCAACCTGGTCAAGCTCGAAGGCGCCGGCTGGCTGGCGGACACCATCACGGTACTGAAACGTAACGGCATACCGGTCTGTGCCCATCTTGGTCTGACCCCGCAATCGGTCAATGCCTTTGGCGGCTACCGGGTTCAGGGCCGGGAAAAGTCCGACGCCGAGCGGCTGATCGAAGATGCCAGGCAGCTGGAGCATGCCGGCGCCGATTTGCTGCTGCTGGAGTGCGTGCCCCGCGCTGTCACCGCCGAACTGGTCAAAGCGGTTCAGGTACCGGTGATCGGCATCGGCGCCGGCCCCGAGTGCGACGGTCAGGTACTGGTGATGCACGACCTGCTCGGCATCACCCCGGGCAAGCCGGCGCGCTTTGTTCGCAACTTTGCCGCCGAAACCGGTGATATCCGCGCCGCCTTTGCCGCCTATGACAAAGCCGTCAAGGACGCCAGCTTCCCGGCGGCCGAACACTGCTTCTGAGCCCCGATTCGAGAGCCAGTATGAAAACCGTACATACCATTGCCGAGGTCCGGCAGCAGGTCCGTGACTGGCGGCAGGCCGGCCTGACCATCGGCTTCGTGCCGACCATGGGCAACCTCCACGCCGGCCATATCAGCCTGGTCGATGAGGCCCGCCGCCACGCCGACAGGGTGGTCGCCAGCATCTTCGTCAACCCGACCCAGTTTGGCCCGAGCGAGGATTTCGACAGCTACCCGCGCACGCTGGGCGCCGACAGCGAGAAGCTGGCCGCAGCCGGCTGCGACCTGCTGTTTGCACCGTCGGTAGACGAGATGTATCCGGAAAAAAACCGTACCTGGGTCGACGTCGATGACCTCGGCGATCATCTTTGCGGCGCCAGCCGCCCTGGCCACTTCCGGGGTGTCAGCACGGTGGTCAGCAAGCTGTTCAATATCGTTCTGCCGGATATCGCCTGCTTCGGCGAGAAGGACTTCCAGCAGCTGGCAATCATCCGGCGTATGGTCCAGGACCTGTTCTTCCCGGTGCAGATTATTGGCGTCGCCACCGCCCGGGAGGCCAATGGTCTGGCCATGAGCTCGCGCAACGGCTACCTCAATGCGGCCCAGAAAGAACAGGCCGCAGCCCTCTATGCCACCCTGCAGGCGCTGAAGGCCCGTATCGAAGCCGGGGAACGGGACTATCCGGCGCTGGTCCAAGCCGGTACCGATCAACTGACCGAGGCCGGTTTCACGGTCGACTACCTGAGTATCAGCCACGCCGGCACGCTGGCGCCGGCCACTTCGCCGGACAGCCATTTGCTGATTGCCGTGGCGGCCAAGCTGGGCACCACGCGATTGATAGACAATGTCAGCCTGTCAATTGCACGTGACCGGTGATTCATAGATACTGGCGCCCCATTTTTGGTACCAATGTCGTAGCAGGACGCGCGCTCATCTGGTTGGAAACCTGCTGTAAACCATGGGTAGCTGAGAGAGGTATTAGCCATGCAGTGC
>JBFHPX010000025.1:0-14982 GCA_041592575.1 Alcanivoracaceae bacterium | reverse complement strand
GATGTGAGCGCAGGCGGCACGCTGGATGTGAATGCTCAGGGTGGCAACATCACCATGGCGGATGACGGCGCTGACGGTGCCGTGAGCACGGCAACGGGCAATATCCGTTACCTCGCCACGGGCGATATCCGTCTGGCTAGCCTCACTGGCGCTAACGTTCGGGTGGAAAGCACTGGCGGCAGCATCATCGACAACGGTGAAACCGATGTGGATCTGATTGGCGCCAGCGTTCAGTTGCGCGCAGCCAACAGCATTGGCGAGCCGGATGGCACCAACAACGGCTTGCTGGAAACTACGGCCGGCACCTTTAATGCACGCGCCAACACTGGCGGGATCTATATCGATGAAAGCGATGCGCTGGTGATTGATGAAACGGCCGCAGTGATCGATGTTCTGCGCATTGATATCGACGACAACATCAGCAATCAGTCCGGCACCTCGGTAGTGTTTGCCGCGTTTGCCAATACCGATGTGATCGTTCGCGCTAACACTGACCTGACCGTGGCCAATAACGGCGCCCCGGTCTCCGGCGTCTACGCCGCGTCCGGCAACCTGCTGCTGCGCGCCGAAACCGGCAATCTGCAAATCGACGACGCGGTACAAGCCGCTGCGGGCGATGTCACCCTGCAAGCACCTGCCGGAACCCTCGGTCAGGGCGTTGAAGGTGACGTGAGCGCAGGTGGCGATGTGTTTGCGCAAGCTAATGGCACCATCACCATGGCCGATGGCGCGCTCACCCAGGCGACCAATAATGTGTTCTACGGCTCGGCGGCGGATCTGCGTATTGGCAGCCTCGCAGGCGCCAATGTGCTGGTGGATGTGACCGGCAGTATTATCGACAACGGCGACGCCGGTGTAGATGTTGTGGCCACCACCACCCAGCTACGCGCAGGCGCCAGCATTGGCGAGGCCGAAGGTACCAACAATGGTCAGCTGGAAACCACAGTAACCACGCTGGCGGCAACGGCTGGAAGCGGCGACATCTATGTGACCGAAACCGATGCTCTGGTGATCGGTTCGGTGGCGACGATTAACGTCGACAGCGTTGGTCTGGATGCGGTCTCCACAGCGAATGTCGGCAGTGTGCTTGCCGGCGCCGTGGCAGCGCAGAACCTGATGATCGAAGCGGTGGCTGGCGGTATCAACGTCGACAGCCCGGTGGATGCGACGGCGGCGAACTTGCTGCTGGATGCGCAAGCCGGTGACTTGGTGATCAATGCAACGGTAGATGCAGGTGGCAATGCCAGCCTCTTGGCCAGCGCCAATATCACCCAGGCCGTGGCCGGTGATGTGACTGTTGGCGGTACGCTGGATGTGAACGCTCAGGGTGGTGACATCACCATGACCGACGGCGCAATCAGTGCGGCCATCGGCAACCTTCGTTATCTGGCTACTGGCGACATCCGTCTGGCGAGCCTGAGCGGCGCCAACGTACTGGCCAATGCCGGCGCCAGCATCATCGACAACGGCGAGACCGATGTGGATGTGATTGCCGCCACTGCGCAGCTGATTGCGGGCACCAGCATTGGTGAGGCTAACGGCACCAACAATGGTCCGATTGAGACCACGGTTGGCACGCTGGCCGCCTCTGCGGGTACGGGTAACGTCTACCTGTTCGAGACCGATGCGCTGGAAATTGGCACTGTAGCTGCTATTGATGTGGAGCGAGTGTTTATTGATAGCACCACGGCCACACAGGCCGGCGCCCAGCTTGATGGTGTTCAGGCAGCTGTGGAAATTGATGTCGAGACGGACAGCCTGCTGATCACTCAGGAGGTTCGTTCCACCGGCGGCAACATCCTGCTGACCGCGCGTGATGGAGCTATTATCCAGAACGGTGCCACCGCCCTGCTGCCTGAACTGAATCAGGTGATTGCTCTGGCGGGTGACATCGAGATGGATGCCACCAATGGCAACCTCCTGCTGCAGCGTGTGTCTGCTGATGGCAATACGGTGACTCTGACAACCACGGACCAGATCCTGAACAACAATCTGGAAGCTCTGGATGCAGGTCTGGCCGGCCAAGTGAACGTGATCGCCGATACGCTGATCGCCAGCGCCAATGACGCTATTGGTGTGACCGCAGCGGCTCAGTTCACGGACCCGACTAATGAACAGCGCCTGATCACTGAGGTGGAGAACGATGTTCAGGTGTTCCTGGCGCAAGCCGGGTCCGTGGCCATCGACAACACTTCCACCGATGGTTCAGTGGATGTGGTCTTCAATCTGCCGCTTGCGGATACCAGCAACGGCTCTTCGGTTTGGCTGCGAAACACCGAAGCCATGCGTGCTCTGGGGCTGGAGTTTGCTACTGAAAGCGGTGCTGTCGAGTTCAACGGCAACCTGCAGCTGCTGGCAGTGAATGGTGACCTGACCCTGAACGAGGCGCAGGTGGGCGATGCCAATGACGTCAATCTGGTTGCCCAGTGGATGCGTCTTGAGGCGGCCCGCGGTGCCTTCCTGAATGGCGACGGCTCGCGCTTCCAGCAAGTGGGCGATGGCCTTGGTCTGACTGCTGATGATCTGGTCCTGATTACCGGTGGTGATCTGGGTGTCAGCGCCACCGTGGATAGCCTGAACGTGATCGGCACCGGTCTGTATCAGGTGACTGTTGGTGGCACGCCGGGTACTGGTGGCGAAAACGCCAATCTGGATCTGCAGCTGAGCCGCCGTGACATCACGCTGGTGGATGAGGCGATTCGCTTCGAGACCATCATTATTGATCGTCAGGGTGATCCGGCACCGAGCTGGATTGCAGATCTGGACACCTTCTTCCAGGGTCTGGGTGCAACCGGCTGGCAGGAAAACGTGTTCGGTCTGTTCACCACCGGCACCGCGCGGGTTATCAGCCTGCGTCAGGATGACGGCGTGAATACCACTCACGATGGCAGCATCCGCTTCGTGGATAACGTTGAGGCTGGCCAGCTGTCGCTGCCTGCTGATCTGACCATCGAAGTGCGTGCTGGTGAATTTGGCACAGACTATGCCGGCACCATCTATGTCGACTCCGGTGTCACCTTCGTGGCCCAGAACGTTGGCACACCGGTAACCGGTACCGCGTCGATCTTCGGCAACGCGCTGATTGACGGTAGTGTCGAGGTTCAGGAAGACCGCTCGGTCGAGCTGCAAGGTCGTGGTGGTGACATCATCATCGATTCCGATGAAAGCGCAGCGGGTCGTGTACTGCTGAGCCCGGGCCTTGGTTTCGATGTGATCTTCACCAACGCAGCCACCTTCACCGTGACTCAGGGTGTCGGCGCAGAGGGTGATCTGGTGATCCTGTCTGCTCGCAACGTGGTAATGGATCCGGATACCGCGATCATCGCTGACGGCAGCGTGCTGATTGGTGCCGACAACATCACCGGTGATGTGGTGCTGGCAGAAGGCAGCTCGGCAGTGCAGGGTGATGTGATCCTGTACAACGTCACGGCCAATGCCAACGACAACGGTATCGGCGATGTTGTGGTCTACACCACTGGCGAGTCAGCGGGTGATACTTACTCGTTCGACTTCGGCAACGGTGTCGAGACCTACGAGATCACCGGCCGCATCGTGCTGGGCCGTCAGGACGTTTTCGATGACCTGATTGCCGCGCTTATCAGTGATCCGCTGTTCCTCGACAATCCGGCGAATGTTCCGCCGCCGGCAGTGCAGGGCGTTAATGTCCGTCTGATCGCGACCGATTCCATCCAGTCAGGCTGGGATGTGGATTACGATGCCGGGTTGCTGCCCGAGCAGGAGCTGGTGCACGTGGTCGCCACCGGCAATATGGAGCTGCGTGCCATTAACGGCCTTGTTGGTGGTACCGTGGCGCCGCAGGGTCAGGAAGGCCTTACTGCTGCCGAGCAGCCGCTGCGTGTAGTGGTCGGTGATCTGATGAGTCTTGGCGCGGGTGATTACGATCGCTATGCCACCTCGGTACATCTGGTCGGCACTGCAGAGCGTTTTGAAGAGATCCGTCTGACCCCGGGGCTGATTACCTTCAACAGCTGGCAGATCGGTGGCAATCTGGAGCCGAAGTTTGTCTCTGGCACTGCAGCAGATGCATCGGCTTACGTAATGGCCGGTTACGGCGAATTTGAGCGGCGTACTGCTCAGGCCAGCGTGGCGCTGTCGCACAGCACCGACAATAGCCTGAGGCTGATCTCCTTTGTCCCCTGGCAGCCTGAGCCATTGACCGCTCTCTGGGTGGTGGATGACATCCCGCTTGCTGATCAGCTGTTGGAGAAGCCTGAGACGGGGCCATTCCGAGGGTTTGTGGTGCGCCGTGGTGACACCCTCTGGGATCTGGCTGAGGAGTTCCTCGGTGACGCGGAGCGCTGGCAGGAAATCTGGTGGCTGACGCCGGATATCAGCAATCCGGATCTGATTGAGCCTGGTCAGGAGGTAATTCTGGAGCGCGAGCAGCTGGAGCTGTTGCAACAGATGCGTCAGGAAGAAGAGGAAGCACGGTCTACTCCCTGATAGGTAGTGAGTCCGGATAACAGGAACGGGCCCCGAGGGGCCCGTTCCTGTTTCAAGCAGAGCGCAGAAATCAGCTCCTGAATGTTGCATGGCTGTGAGCTCTGCCGAGGATATACTCAATCAGAAAGGATACTTATTGTTGCTATGCTTTGTCTTTCAACGAAGGTCTGGTGCAACGTGAAGAAACTCAAGAACGAAAAAGAGCTGGTCAAGAAAGCCATCGCCGAGGGAATGAAGTACGGCGAGCAACGCGGCGTTGTGGAGTTTGAGGCAACGGATTCTGCCAGCGAAAAGATTGAGTATATATACCGGCTTCTGGTTCACGATAACGTGATACAGCCCATTCCCGAGGACCAGATTTCACAACTCACCATGAAGCACAAGATTGCCATTTGGGCATCAAAACTGAAGTAACGCTGCGCTTGATGCGCGCTGCTCCGCGATAAAATAGTAGCTGTGATAAGCTGCCGGCATGGTCATACACGCATGCAGCAATCGGTGTATACGTCAACGCAGCCCGGGATCGCGCCATGTCAGCAACTGACTCGCAGTTCAAGATGCCCGCCGTCGTCACCAACAGTGATGGCGAAGAGCGCACCGTTGGCTTCGAGCTGGAGTTCTCGGGGATATCGCTGCGCGATACCGTCAAGACGGTTTGCGCCGCGCTTGACGGCACTGTCACGCAGGAAACCGCCGCGGAAGTGTCTGTGCAGACTGACATGGGGGATTTCAATGTTGAGGTTGACTGGGATTTCCTCAAGCGCACCGCCGAGCGTGCAGACGAAGCAGAATTGCCAGAAGCGTGGATGGAACATGTGTCCGAGGCCGCCGCGCTGCTGGTGCCCATCGAGGTGGTTTGCCCGCCGCTGCCCATCACCAGCCAGGGCCGGCTCATTGACCTGGTTGAGGCGCTGCGTGACGCCGGCGCAGTGGGCACTGAGGAATCGCTGATCGCCGCTTACGGCGTACACATAAACCCGGAAATACCGGCGCTGGACGCTGCCACCGTGGATCGTTACCTGCGCGCTTTTGTACTGCTCCAGTGGTGGCTTTCCGAGACCATTGAAGTGGATCTGGCGCGCCGCGTCAGTCCCTATATTGACCTGTTCAGCGAAGCCTATATCAAACAGTTGCTGGCGCGCAGCAACGCTGACATGAACACCTTGATTGACGATTATCTCGAACACAACGCGACCCGCAACCGGGCGCTGGATATGCTGCCGATGTTTGCCCACATTGACGCCGACCGCGTCCGGGCCACGGTGGATGATCCGAAGATCAAGGCCCGGCCAACCTTTCATTATCGCCTGCCTAATTGCCGCATTGACGATCCCGGCTGGAACCTGGCCTCTTGCTGGAATCTCTGGTGTGAGGTGGAGCGGCTGGCCAACGACCAGACATCGCTGCGCACACTGGCCAGCGAGTTTCTGGAGGCAGACAGGCTGTTGCTCGGGGTAAAACGCTCTGCCTGGGTAAAGAGGATCAGGCAATGGAAAGACGACCAAGAATAGGGGTAACCGGAAACCACCGGCGCTGGGCGCCGGCCTGGTGGTGCACCTCGCTTGCGTTGCGCCTTTGTGGCGCCGTGCCGGTGCGCATTTCCATACTGCACCCCTGGAGTGGTGATCCTCCGGACGCGCTGGTGATTGGTGGTGGTAACGACATCAGCCCTGAACACTACGGCGGTGAGCTCGATGCAAAGGTGAAACTCGATCCGGGGCGCGACGAGCTTGAGATCAAGTGGATCAAGCAAGCCTTCAGGGACAGCATACCGATGCTGGGTATCTGCCGCGGCGCGCAGCTGATCAATGTGCTTCTCGGAGGCAATCTGCATGCCGATATCCGGCAGATGCGACGGCTGACCTACAACAGGCCTGGCCTGCTGCCCACCAAGCAGGTCTGGTTGGCGCCCGATTCGGCACTTGCCGGAATCACCGGCAAGACCAAACTGCGGGTGAACAGCCTGCACCATCAGGCGGTGGATATCCCGGGCGACAGCCTGTACCGGGCTGGCTGGGACCTGGACGACATCACCCAGGCCATTGAATCAAGGGTCAACTGTCCGGTCATCGGCGTGCAGTGGCACCCGGAGTACCTTGTCTACCTGCCGTCCCAACTGGCGATTTTTCGCTGGCTGGTGAACAACACCCGCGAGAAAGCCCGCAACAACCACTGCAGCTGAAGTGTCCCGGCACGCTTGTGGCGTTACGGTCGCTCGCGCACGAGCAAATGGTCCGGCACGACCAGCGGGTTATCCGGCAAGTGCGCCCGGACCCGATGACACCAGGCAAGAATGTCACTGTCTAGCAGAAATACCGACGGGCTGCGAATGCCAATCAGGCAGGGCCTCAGGATGCCGCTGCCGCATCTCTGCAAGCGGCTCAGCGAGGCCGGCACTGCTTCCGTATCTGCGCACGAATCCAACCCGCTTGACGATCACCGGTCGTCCTGCCAAGGATAGGCCGCCCCGGGAAGCGGTCCCAGTTTTTGCCGCAGGAAATCCGGATTAACAGCAATGAAATCGAACCGGATCTGTTTGTACTTGAGAAAAGCGCCGACCGTTACCACGAAAGGACTGGTGGCATAAAAACAACGGATGCTGTTGTAGACAACAGGCTGGCAACGTTTGGCGAAATGCGAAATGCCGCGTACGAATATTTCGTTAACCTGATTTTCACGATGGTGGATGAGTTCAGCGTAGAGTGCTCAGGAAAATAACTGTACCAATGTGAGCTTCCAATGCGTAACCATGCTGGACATGCAAGCCGCTGACGGATGGTCCTGATTTTGCGGTGCCGATCAGTAACAAAGCCGGCTCCTGAATGTTGCATGGCTGTGATCTGTGCCAAGGGTTGACTGCAAGAATAATGTTTTCTAGGGTTTTTATTCTTCTTGGAAAAAAAGGAGAAGCAAAATGGAAAGCAAGACCAACTTGCACGCTACTTCTGCGCCCATGAAGACTGCCTTGACTGCTGCCGCGGCTGCGTTGTGCCTCGCCGCAACGGCTCACGCCAAGCAGGCACCCGCCGAGAAGCCCGATGGAAGCTGGCTGAGTCTGGCGGGCACCGTGACCTCGACCACGCCCAGCAGCTTCAAGCTTGATCACGGGGCCGGCGTCATCACGGTTGAGATGGATGACTGGGACTCGTATGGCGATGCCTACCCGTTGAGGGACGGCGATCAGGTTACTGTCTACGGGAGAGTCGATAAGAACCTGTTTGCCAAGACCACCATCGAAGCTGGCAGCGTATATGTCGAGGGCTTGAATACCTACTTCTACGCCAGTTCTGCAGATGAGGAGGACTACGGTGCCTGGGTAGTCAACGTCGACGTCGTGCCGGGTGAACTCACCTATATCGGTACGGTCGCCTCGGTGAGCCCGCTTGTGGATACCTTCACCATCGACACTGGGCTGACGGAGATGACGATCGATGTCAGTGGATTGAACTACGACCCGCTTGACGACGAGGGTTTCCAGAAGATCAAGGTCGGAGACCGCGTCCGGGTGGATGCTGTGATCGACAAGGACTTCTTTGGCGATCAGGACCTGCTGGCGACCAGAGTGGTGACCCTGTTCAGGTAACTCACTGCCGAGCAGTCACAAAATCGATGGCGCAGCGCGGAACGGGCCTGTGATAGCAGGCCCGTTTCTTTTGATGCTTAATGACCCAGTCCTCGGCGGCAGCTGCAGCGATGTCATTCGTCCGGACACTGAATGGCTGGTGTCGCGTAGCGCTGCACATAATGCAGCTCTGAGGGTGTAACGTTCGGATCAAGCCGTGCCCGTTCGCTACAGCTCCTGCTTGGCCTCCGGGTTGAGCAGATTATCATCTTGCTGGGCAAGCTGTTCGGTCCGCAATTGCCGTTCAATGGTTTTGTCCGGCTGAAGGTCAGGCCTGCTGTCCTGATTATCGAGATCCTCTACAGGCGTTGAACTCAGCTCCGATGTAGCAGGTTTATCCTCAAGTCCCTGTTCAAAGGAGCTATCCAAGACCTTGTCGATGGCTCGCATTTCGATCGTGTACTGAGGGTTGGGCATATCGATGCCATGCTGATCAAAAGCCAGTTTAATCTGTCGAATGGCTTCACTCCGGACTTTAGCAAAATCACTGAGCCCCTGATCGACCCATGCCTGCAGGGAAAGCAGGACGCTGGAGTCCCCCAGAGCGTCGATCAGCACATTCGGCTCCGGCTCCACGAGCACCCCCGGCGTTTGCTGCAAAGCCTGCAAGGCGACCAGGCGAGCATTGGTCAGCCTGGTCTGGGTAGCGACTCCCACCGTGAAAGTAAAACGCCGCTGAGGGTTGCGGCTGAAGTTGGTTATCGTCGCCTTATAGACGACAGCATTGGGTATCCGAATATGGTTACCGTCAAAACTCATCAGGATCGTGGAGCGAGTCGTCAATGAGAGTACGCGACCTTCATGACCAGCAATATTGACATGATCCAGGGGGGAAAAAGGTTGTTTGATGCTGAGCAGAATACTGGCGATATAGTTTTCGATCGAATCCCGGGTAGCAAACCCCAGCGCCAGACCAAAAATCCCCAGGCCACCAGCAATCGAGACAATGGCGCCACCAGCGCCGACGATATCCAGCGCAATGATGAGTGCGACGATGATAATCCCGGCTTTGATCACCTGAATGACCAATTCTGCGATAAAGGGATTTGGCAGCAGACCGGCCAGCCACGACTTGCTCAAACCGCTCAGGCGAGCCAGCAAGAACCCGGCAATCAGGATCAGGCTGGCAACCACCACTAGCGGAAGAGTTTTAATAGCGAAATTCAGATAGTTCTTGATCTTCGATTGCAGAGTTTCCAGGCGAAACTGGACATCTGTTTTCAGGGTCAATTGGCTGTCGAGCAGAACGACCCTGTCCATCCGACTGGCTAATGAGCGAGCCTGCTGTGCGATTTGTTTATCGGCCACTTCCCCGCTCAGAGTGACGATGCCCTGATTGACTTCAACCGAAATATCTTCAAGTCCGGATACCTGACGGTAAATATCTTCCAGGCGCTGCTGTATCTCCTGATCGGTTTGGCGATCACTTTCAGTATCAATCACACCTGTGATGGCTTCGTTGTCGGCGGCCACGCCATTTTCGGCTAAAGCCATGGGGGTAAACCCCAGTTGCAGTAACAATGCCAAACCTGGCAGGCCACGGCGGATCATCCGTATTTTTGTTCGCACGACAACCGTCCTCTTGATGCCTTGTATTCTTTCCGTAAGCATGCGTCGAAGCTTATCCTGCAGGGGTTTCAGCATCACTGTTTTTCGTCAGTTCCAGTCTCTCGATCGTCATGCCTGCTCAACTTTTTCAGTTTGCCGAGCCTGCGGCAAATCTCATCGAGTTCATGGCGCTGAATTCGCGGGGATAATTGCCGCTATCCCCCGCGTGCCTTCGGCCGTGGTCGGTTCGAGCAGTCCATTGCTCGTCAGAACAGCGGAGCAACTCGTTCCCGTGCAGTTGGCTGTGCGTTCGTATCGAATAATGCGCACAACCAGCTGATTTATAAAGGGATTGGTGCCGAGGAGAGGGCAGAAAGCGTGCCTTTCTGCGCCGGCGCAGCAACGGGCTGTGTTCCCGTTGCGTCCTGGCGCCGGCCGGGAGTCCGACCGAGAAACAAAAAAAGGCCCCCGTCAGGGAGCCTTCCTTAATTGGTGCCGAGGAGAGGACTTGAACCTCCACGCCCTTTCGAGCACTAGCACCTGAAGCTAGCGTGTCTACCAATTTCACCACCTCGGCAGGCGTTGAAACTCTGTCACCAGAGCGCGCGTATTCTAGAGGATGAAAGGCGCTTGTCAACGGCGGCTGGGCAGTTTATCAGGGAAAAAGTGCGCTTTGCTGTCGAATCCTCCGGCTATGGAGTAAGCTGGGCCCACGTTTATCCCGGCGGGGCCACTTTCAGAGCCGTCCGCCCCCACGCAAGGAAGTATGTTCCGCCATATGGCAAAGAAGAAAAGCTATCAGGACCCCCACGCCGCTCGAGAAGCGGAGCGTTACGACAACCCCATCCCCAGCCGCGAGCTGATCCTGCAGGTACTCGACGAACAGTCCCGTCCGCTGGCCATGGAGGAGCTGTTGAAGCTTCTTCATGTCAGTGGTGAGGAGAGTGAGATTGCCTTTGAGCGTCGCCTGCGGGCGATGATTCGCGACGGTCAGCTGGTGCGTAATCGCACTGGCCTGTTCGGCCCGGTTCAGCGCATGGATCTGATCGCCGGCCGGGTTCAGGGCCACCGCGACGGATTCGGCTTTCTGGTCACCGACGAGAAGGGTGCTGAAGATCTGTTCCTGTCTCCCCGGCAGATGCAGCAGGTGCTGGACGGCGACCGGGTACTGGTCAGCGTTGAGGGCCGTAACCGGTTCGGCAAGCGCGAGGCCCGCATTGTTGAGGTGGTTGAGCGCGGCACCACGGATCTGGTGGGTATCTATCAGAACGAGGGTGGGGTGCATTTTCTGGCGCCGCAGAACCGCCGGCTGGCTCGGGAAGTGTTGATCACCTCGCTAAATGGCATGAAGCCGGATCCGGGCGATCATATTCGTACCCGCATCCACCAGTATCCGGATCGTGACAAGCACCTGCTGGTCGAACTGGAAGAAATCATTGCCGCGCCGGATGAGCCGGGCATGGAAGTCGAGGTGGCGGTCCGCAACTTCGATATCCCGTTCATGTGGCCGGAAGCTGTCGAAGCGGAAGCCGCGGCGATCCCCGATGAAGTGCAGGAGAAAGACAAGGAAGGCCGGATCGATCTGCGTGATTTGACGCTGGTTACGATCGATGGAGAGGATGCCCGCGATTTTGACGACGCCGTTTATATCGAGGCTCGCAAGCGCGGCGGCTGGCGTCTGATTGTCGCCATCGCCGATGTGTCCCATTACGTCATGCCGGGCACGGCGCTGGATCAGGAAGCGCAGACCCGCGGAACCTCGGTGTATTTTCCGCGCCGTGTAATTCCGATGCTGCCGGAGAAGCTGTCCAACGGGCTGTGCTCGCTGAACCCGGAAATTGATCGTCTCTGCCAGTTCTGCGAGATGCAGATTGCGGCCACCGGCAAGATCACCAAATTCCAGTTCGGCGAAGGTGTGATGCGTTCCCATCACCGCCTGACCTATACCCAGGTCGGTGCTCTGATCGAGCAGCCGGAATCGCCACTGGCACGGGATCTGGCCAAGCGCCTCGACAAGGCCACGCAGAGCATGCTGTGGCAATACCATGAGTTGTACGGCGCCCTGCGCAAGCAGCGTGACGAGCGTGGTGCGATTGATTTTGAAACCACCGAAACCCGAATTGTTTACGACGACAACCGCAAGATCAGTGCGATCGAACCGGTGGTGCGTAACGTCGCCCACAAGATGATTGAAGAGGCGATGCTGGCAGCCAATATTTGTGCAGCCAAGCTGCTCGACAAGTCCGGCCTGCCGGCGCTGTTCCGCAATCACGAAGCGCCGAAAGCCGAGAAGCTGAAGTCACTGCAGCAGTTCATCAGCCCGCTCGGCCTGAAGCTCGATTGGTCGCCGAAGATGGGTGAGCCGACGCCGGCGGCGTTCCGCAGCCTGACCAGTGCTATCGCCGGGCGACCCGATCGCGAAGTGATCCAGACGGTGATGCTGCGCTCGCTGACCCAGGCCAAATACCAGGTCGAGAACAAGGGCCACTTCGGTCTGGCATACAAGGCCTATACTCATTTCACTTCACCGATCCGTCGTTATCCTGACCTGCTTGTGCACCGCGCCATTCGCTACCTGATTCGCAGCGGCGAGGGCGGCAATCAGGTGGTCGGTGGTCCGGGGCTTGTGGCGCGCATGCGTGGTGCGGCGAAGAAACAAGTGCTGCCCTATACACCGGCGCAGATGGTAGCGCTGGGCGACCATTGCTCGCTGACCGAGCGGCGTGCCGATGATGCCACCCGCGATGTGGTGCAGTGGCTCAAGTGCCAGTACATGCAGCAGCATCTTGGTGAAGACTTTGATGGTGTTATCAGTGGTGTCGCATCGTTCGGCTTGTTCGTTCAGATCGGCGATTTCTTTATTGAAGGTATGGCGCATGTTGCCAACCTGAGCAGCGATTACTACCACCACGACGAAGTCCGCCACGCACTGGTGGGAGAGTCCAGTGGCCAGCGCTATGCGCTTGGCGACCGGGTCCGGGTCAAGGTGGCGGCAGTGAATATCGAGGATCGCAAGATTGATCTGCTGGTGGTCGGCAAGACCGCCGGGAAACCGAAGAGCGTGCGCGAGCAGATCGCTTCCGGTGAGTTCCCTGGCAAGGGGCAGGGCAAGGGTAAAGGTAAAGACAAGGCGCCAGCCCGGGGTCGAGCCTCCGGTGGCGGTCGCAAGCCCGGCGCTGCTGCCCCTGCAAAGCGGGCTGAAGGAGCTGCAGGCAAGGCACCGGCCGGTAAGGATGGAGCGGCCAAGCCGGCTGGCAGTAAACCCCGTCGTCGCCGTGGCGGCCGCAGCAAGTCATGAGCAAGCCGCAAATGTATTCCGGCTACCACGCGGTGGCCGCGATTCTCCGCCATCGGCCGGAGGCGGTGCTGGAGCTGTTTGTTCAGGACAGCCGGGCCGAACGCGGCGAAGAGCGCCTCGACGCGCTCTGTGCGGAGGCAATCCGGCTGGGTGTGCGACCACAGCGGGCCCGTCGAGATGTGCTGGAAAAGCATGCCGGCCCGCAGCATCAGGGAGTCGTGGCCCGGGCCCGGCCGCGCGCTCCCGGTGACGAAGCGGACCTGATGAGCCACCTTGATCGGCTCGATCGGGCGCCGCTGTTGCTGGTGCTCGATGGCGTCACCGATCCACATAATCTGGGTGCCTGCCTGCGTAGTGCTGATGCCACCGGCGTCGACGCGGTGATTGTTCCGCGCCGCCACGCTTGTGGTCTGACCCCGACGGCCTGCCGCAGTGCAGTCGGTGCGGCCGAATCGGTGCCCTACTTTGAGATCGGTAATCTGGCTCGGCTGCTGGAGCAGCTACGGGACCGCGGTGTCTGGGTGGTCGGCACGGCGCTGGAGCAGAACAGCCAGTCGTTGTTCGATTTCAATGCCGAGGGTGCGCTGGCGCTGGTGATGGGTGCCGAGGGTGACGGCATGCGTCGCAGCACCATGGAAAAATGCGATTACCTGCTCGAGATTCCCATGCTTGGCGAGGTGGAGAGTCTGAATGTGTCGGTGGCCACGGCGGTGGTGTTGTACCAGTTGGTGCGTTCTCGCGTCTGACGCTAACGCGTGACAATCTCGTGCACAGCCCGGTCGCTGGGAAGGGGGGCGGGAGCGGCGGCGGGCCGGGTCGGGTCTTCGATGGTCAGGCTAAGCCGCTCGGCAAGTTCATTCGGCAGTTCCGTTTCAAGCGTGGCCGGGGGCTTGCCCAGAGAGTCGTTGACGGCACTGGAGGAAAGGCTTTCCACGGGCAGCTGCTGCAAGGGAAAGCTGATATGGGTGGTGCGGTTAAAGCGCCGCCGCTCTTTGTACACCGGTTGCTGATAGCCGCTGGCGTTCATAACCGCAGTATTGAGGTCTTCGGGCCCGGTTACGGTATGCCAGTCACGCGGGTCGGCGGGTTCTGGTTCCATCTCTGGTAAAGCACCCTGTCTGGCTAGCTCGATAACGGCATTCCGGTCTTTCTGCCAGGCCAGAACGTCGGTAACAAAGGCTTCCCGGTTTTGATAGTCTTCGATGCGCGGCCGCGGCCCGATCCAGTGCTCGACGTCCAGCGCCAGCGCCAACTCGCTCAGGAACAGTATTGCAACGGCCAGTATGCGGACCAGACGGGGGCGCATGGGTTACTGAACGCCGATGGTCATCAAGAACTCGCCACAACTGGTCAGGCAGTACTCGGTCTCGATTGTGGCATCGATTTTCAGGAAGCCGGTGCCGCCAAGGAACAGTGTCAGTCCGCCATCCCCTGAGACGTCTATGCTGGTGAGCTGGCTAAGAAAGTTTCCTGAGCGAAATGCCAGGTCAACGTCGTCTTCACGTTGCGCCAGCGTGCGGTCGAACATGACGCTGAGAAAATCCGAGGCGAATCGGGCATCTTCGATGTTGTCTCCGGCTCCGAGCATGGCGAGTATCGATGCCGCCAGAGCGTCATTGACCGGCCCGTCGTCCAGCGTCATGAAGGAAGTTCCCAGCGAGGTGCCTGCCATGAGCGCATTGGGCATGCTTGGAAGGCCAAAACTCTGCGATGTGCTGCGGTTGTACCAGCTGGCATTGGCACGATAGTCAAAGGCTGGTTGCTGCGAGGAAGCCTGAATGGCGGCATCAAGCGACTCTGCCCTGCCAGGCGCAGTGGGAGCCTCCCGATAAAGCTCAGGGCAGAGCTTCTGGTGCTTGCGCTTCTCCTCCTCCTTGGCCTTGTGTTCCATCACGGCGACGAGGAAGTCGGAGTAGTCTCCGTAGGCGGTCATGGCTGGCTTGTCGCCGAGCTTCACTGGCGAGATACAATCGTCCGCCACGGCGCTACCCATGCAGAGCGTACACAGGGATGCTGCGGCAAAAAGCCTGTAGTGGCGTGACAGGTCCAT
>JBFHPX010000024.1:0-15064 GCA_041592575.1 Alcanivoracaceae bacterium | reverse complement strand
GGCGTGCCACGTCATTGACCCTTCCGCGACACGCACGAGTACGTCCATGTAGCTCCTCTCAGCAATCCATGGCTCCGAGGGTCCCGGAAGGGTCAATGACGTGACACGCTCCGGGCTTTGTTGCTATCCGACTAGTTCAAAAAATTAATTGATAATGGCGCGGGAGCGCGCCACGGCGGCGCGCACCTGTTCCGGCGCGGTGCCGCCGACATGGTTGCGGGCGCTGACCGAGCCTTCCAGCGTCAGCACTTCAAACACGTCGTCATCAATCTGGTCGCTGAACTGGCGCAGTTCGCCCAGTGACATATCGGCCAGATCCTTTTTCGAGCTGACACCGTAGCCGACTGCCTTGCCGACGATTTCGTGGGCGTCGCGGAAGGCGATACCTTTGCGTACCAGATAATCGGCCAGATCGGTGGCGGTGGCGAAGCCGCGGCGGGCGGCTTCGCGCATGATTTCGCGGTTCGGTTCGATCGCCGGAATCATGTCGGCGAAGGCACGCAGGCAGCCTTTCAGGGTGTCGGCGGCATCGAACAGTGGTTCCTTGTCTTCCTGATTGTCCTTGTTGTAGGCCAGCGGCTGCGACTTCATCAGCGTCAGCAGGGCAATCAGGTGGCCGTTGACGCGGCCGGTCTTGCCGCGCACCAGCTCCGGCACGTCCGGGTTTTTCTTTTGCGGCATGATCGAGCTGCCGGTGCAGAAGCGATCCGGCAGGTTAACGAACTGGAACTGGGCGCTGGTCCACAGCACCAGCTCTTCGCTCATCCGCGAAAGATGGGTCATGCACAGCGCGGCCAGCGCGCAGAATTCGATGGCGAAGTCACGATCACTGACGGCGTCGAGCGAGTTGTAGCAAACTTCATCAAAGCCGAGCAGCTCGCGGGTGCGTTCGCGAATAATCGGGTAGGTGGTACCGGCCAGTGCGGCAGAGCCGAGCGGCATGCGATTAACGCGCTTGCGGCAATCGGCAAGGCGTTCGCGATCACGGCGCAGCATTTCGAACCAGGCCAGCAGGTGATGACCAAAGGTGACCGGCTGGGCGGTTTGCAGGTGGGTGAAGCCGGGCATGATGGTGGCGGCTTCGCGTTCGGCCAGATCGAGGAAGCCCTGCATCAGGCGCTGCATTTCGCCGTCGATAAAATCGATTTCATCACGCAGCCACAGACGGATATCGGTGGCCACCTGATCGTTGCGTGAGCGGCCGGTGTGCAGTTTCTTGCCGGTGATGCCGATGCGATCGGTCAGGCGTGCCTCGATATTCATGTGCACATCTTCCAGCGCCACCGACCATTCGAATTCGCCGCGCTCGATTTCAGCCTTGATGGTGGTCAGGCCGTCGATGATGGCGTCGCGCTCGGCGTCGGTCAGCACCCCTGCTTCGGCCAGCATGGTGGCGTGGGCGATGGAGCCGCGGATGTCCTGAGCGTACATGCGCTTGTCAAAGGTGACGCTGGCAGTGAAGGCCTGGACAAAGGCGTCGGTGGACTCGGTGAAGCGGCCACCCCAGAGCTGGTTCTGCTGTGAATCGGTCATGGTGATCGGGCTCGGCGGATCGGATCGTCAGGGGGCGCAGTATAAAGGTAAGTGTGCGGGGATTCATGCGCCGTCTATCCCCGTTGGGATGGCTGCGGTATAACGGACGCTGGCGACGAGGGACGAGATGGCCAACCAACAACAAAGACAGTTTCTCCCCGATCTGTGCACAGCGCAGGCGGTGTTGGTGGTAGTGGTGGTTGCCCAGCTGCTGGCGATCGTGACAACCCTGACGGCTGCGCTTTACAGCAGTTTCTCGTTTGAGCGACTGGCGCTGTCCTCCCTGTTTATCCAGTGGGTGGCGCTGACATCCGCTGCGCTGCTCTGTGGTGTGCGTGGCAGCATCAACCGGATGCCGCTCGGCTGGGCCGGGGCAGTGGTGGTCATGGTGGTGGTAATCGACGCCTTCTGCTTCAGTCTGCTGGCTGGACTGGCGCTGGAGTGGATGGTCGACGGGTTCTGGCTGGATCAGCGCGTCTGGCTGCGTGAGGCACTGATCAGCGCCGCCATCGCCGCCATTATCGGCGGCATGGTGATGCGCCATTTCTATGTCCAGGAGCAGCTGCGACAGAAAGGCGAGGCCGAGCTTCAGGCCCGTATTCAGGCCCTGCAGTCTCGCATTCGGCCCCACTTCCTGTTTAACAGCATGAACATTATTGCCTCGCTGATCAGTGTCGATCCCGATGCTGCCGAGCAGGCAGTGGAGGACCTTTCGCGGCTGTTCCGCGCCAGCCTTGGTGAGAGCGGCAGTCTGGTGACGCTGGAGCAGGAACTGTCTCTGGTACGCCGGTATATCCGGATCGAGCAGCTGCGCATGGGCGACCGGCTGCGGGTTGAGTGGGACATCCGGCTGGAAACCGGAAAGGTGATGATCCCCCAGCTGACCCTGCAGCCGCTGGTGGAAAATGCCCTGTATCACGGTATTCAGCCGTTGGCCGAGGGCGGGGTGCTGAAAATCGCCGTCTGGCCAGAGGGCGACCGTGTGCGTATTCTGATCAGTAATCCGAAACCCCCGGGGGTGAGTGGCCACCAGGGGAACAGGATGGCACTGGAGAACATTCGCCTGCGTCTGCAGGCACTTTATGGTGCCGCTGCCAGCGTGCAGGTCACGCCGACAGCAGAACGCTACGATGTGTTGCTGACCTATCCGCTCAAGGGAGAGTGAGAATGCGGGTACTGGTATGCGATGACGAGAAACTGGCCCGGGACCGTCTGGCACGGTTGACCGAGGCGGTGGCCGACACCGAGGTGGTGGCCGAGGCCGGTAATGGTCGGGAAGCAGTGGCGCTGGCCCAGTCCACCCGGCCGGATGTGGTGCTGCTGGATATCCGCATGCCGGACATGGACGGCATCGAGGCGGCCCGGCACATGCTGAAGCTGGAGCATCCGCCAGCGGTCATTTTCTGTACTGCCTACGACGAACATGCCCTGCAGGCGTTCAAGGTGCAGGCGGTCGACTATCTGTTGAAGCCGGTATCGCGTGAGGAGCTGGCTGCAGCGCTGGGTCGGGTCAAGAGCCTGACCCGAAGTCGTCTTGAAGCACTGGAGCAGGAGGTGCATGCCGATGGCGAGCCTGGCCAGCGCCGCCACATCAGTGCCCGTACCCATCGCGGCATCGAGCTGGTACCGGTGGACGACATTCGTTATTTCCTGGCAGATCAGAAATATGTCACGGTCAAGCACCCGGGCGGAGAAGTGCTGATTGATGACACCCTGAAGGAGCTTGAAGACGAGTTCGGCGAGCGCTTTGTCCGCATTCACCGAAATGCGCTGGTGGCGGTGGCCTGGCTGGAAGGGATGGAACTGGCCAACGCCGGCCACTATCAGGTGCGCTTGAAAGGGGTTGAGGAAAAGCTGGTGGTCAGTCGCCGCCATGTGGCCGGATTGCGCAAGATGATGGCCCGGTTATGACGTGTTATTCTGCCCGCCGGTCCCTCCCGGCGAGGCGGTCCATTCCAACAACAGAACAACAACAGGGGATATGGGTATGAAGAAGCTGATGGCGCTCTGCGCTGCGACGGTCCTGCTCAGCGGTTGTGCCGCTTCGATGAGCCCGGTGACCGGCATGATCTACTCCAACGTCAAGGCACCGCTGACGGCGACGGCAGCACCGGAGCAGCCACAGCGTGTCGGTCGCGCCAGCGTTCGCTCAGTGCTTGGTCTGATCGCTACCGGCGATGCCAGCATCCAGACCGCTGCCCGCAATGGCGGTATTCGCGAGATCCATTTTGTCGATTACGAGTCGCAGAATTTCTTCGGTGTGCTGGCCGAGTTTACCGTGGTGGTGTACGGCAACTGATGCTGTTTTGAACGCCCGCACCAGCGGGCGTTTTTTGCAGGGAGAGAGTCATGGGCATGGTCGCACAGGTATGCGTGGCGCTGATTGCTGCCGGGGCTGGCGCTTTTGTCGGCATGGCGGTCGAGCGGGATCGGGCCCAGTCGCAGATGGATCAGGCGCAGGTG
Organism: Alcanivoracaceae bacterium; assembly: GCA_041592575.1. Taxonomy (GTDB): domain Bacteria; phylum Pseudomonadota; class Gammaproteobacteria; order Pseudomonadales; family Alcanivoracaceae; genus PGZG01. The sequence continues at coordinate 11,068 of JBFHPX010000024.1, read as the reverse complement.
TTTGAGGCCGCGTCCATTTTGCACCGCAACCATGAAGTCGCGCTGGCGTTGCGCGAAGGCCGGGTCGAGGATGCCTTGAGCCAGCTTGAGTATGGCCTCAGTACCGCGCTGGTTTTTCTCTGTAATGAACATCAGCTGCGCCCGCAGCAGCTGGATCTGTATGTCCGCGATGCCATGAATTCGGCTGCCTCTGGTGTTGGTCGTGAAAGCTGCATAGAGGGCGCCGGATGAAGCAGCAGACTCTGCCCTTTCCTGTTCATCTGTTAGTACTGGACATGCTTGGCGTGGCTCTGGTCGGGCTTGGTCTGTTCGAATTACTGGGAGGGCAAGACAGCTTGTTGCCCGCTTTCATGGCAGACCCGGCCATGCCCTGGGTAATGATCGCCAGTGGCGTACTTTTCATGTTGCCGATGGTGGTCCACGTTATCGCCATGGCCCGACGCCGGGCGCGCTGACGAGCCAGCGCCGCCGCTTTCTGGCACACTTGCGCCTTCGCACGTGAGGCCGCCCATGACCGATACCCTTCGCATCGCTACCCGCTCCAGCCCCTTGGCCATCTGGCAGGCCGAGTATGTCCAGCAACGCCTGACTGCCCTGAATCCGTCGCTGACGGTGGAGTTGGTGCGGATCAAGACTCAGGGCGACATCATTCTCGACACGCCGCTGGCGAAAATCGGTGGCAAGGGTCTGTTCGTCAAGGAGCTGGAACAGGCCATGCTCGATGGACGTGCCGACATCGCCGTGCACTCGATGAAGGATGTGCCGATGGAGCTGCCGGCGGGTCTGACACTGGCGGTGATCTGTGAGCGCGAAGATCCTCGCGATGCGTTTGTCTCGACGGTCTACGAGCGCTTTGATGACTTGCCGTTTGCTGCCCATGTCGGTACGTCCAGCCTGCGTCGCAGCGCGCTGTTGAAAGCGGCGCGTCCGGATCTGCGTATTTCCAGTTTGCGTGGCAATGTCCAGACCCGGCTTGGCAAGCTCGACGCCGGTGAGTTCGATGCCATTCTGCTTGCAGCCGCCGGTCTGAAACGGCTTGGTATGGGCGAGCGCATTCGTCACGAGTTAACTCCGGAGGTGTCGCTGCCTGCGGTTGGTCAGGGCGCGGTGGGCATAGAGTGTCGAGAGGATGATGCGCGGGTACATGCACTGCTGGCACCGCTGAATGATCCGCAAACCTGGGATCGTGTGGTGGCCGAGCGGGCCATGAATCGCAAGCTTGAGGGAGGCTGTCAGGTGCCCATTGCCGGCTATGCCGAACTGCAAGGCGATGAGCTCTGGTTGCGCGGGCTGGTGGCCAGCGAGCAGGGCGACCGGGTGCTGCGCGCGGAAGCTCGGGCGCCGCGCAAAGACGCCGCCCGGCTCGGCAGTGAACTGGGCGAGCAGCTACTGGCCGCCGGCGCTGGCGACATTCTGGCGGAAGTTTACGGTCGCTGATGAGCCGCTCACCACTACATGTGCTGGTCACCCGTCCGCAGGGGCAACAGCAGGCCCTGGTCACTGCGTTGCTGGAGGCAGGATTTGTTGTCAGTCAGCAGAGCGCCCTCTGCATTGAGCCGTTTCCGTTGTCCGCTGCAGAGCGTGCTCTGCTGCTCAATCTTGACCAGTACCATGCGGTTTTTTTTGTCAGTGCCAATGCCGCCCGGCTGGCGCTGCAGGCGCTGGATGATTTGTGGCCGCAGTGGCCTGTGGGAGTACATTGGCTGGCAGTCGGCCCGGCTACGGCAGAAGTGCTGTCAGCGGCTGGCATGCAAGCGGAGTTGCCGCGTACCGGGTTTGATTCCGAAGCGGTGCTGGAGCTCGACTGTCTGCGGGATTTGCCCGGCAAGCGTGTGCTGATCTGCAGTGGCGAGGGTGGCCGCGAACTGTTCGCGGAAACATTGCAGCGGCGCGGTGCTGAGGTTGATGTGCTGCCGTTGTACCAGCGTGTCTGTAATGCCGGGTTTGCCTGGCCTGCAGAGCCTGTGGATATGGTGCTTGTGACCAGTCTGCAGGGTTGGCATTGTATCGCCGCGAAGGTCGCGCCCGGTTGCAGGGTAGTGGTGGCCAGCGAGCGTATCGGTGCGGCAGTGGGAGATGCCTTCCCGGTGACGGTGGCGGCCTCGGCGCGGGATAAAGATATGCTTGCGGCTGTTATCAGGCTGCAGCAGGACCGGGGTGGCTCAGGAGCTATTTTGGTCTGAGATGGCTGCGGCGCAGTTGCTGTTGTTGTCCCTGCCATTTATTGTCCCTGTACTGGTGCGGGTTTGCGGCACCCCCATTTTTCAGGAATGCCATCGTGAAACAGCCTCGTCACGGAACTCCGGCTCAACTTCAGGGTGCGGCGCTGCCCTGGTTATTGATCATGCTGCTACTGGGCGTCGCGGTGGGTGGCGGCTGGTATGGCTGGCAATTCGCCGCGCAGCTGGCGGATGAACGCTCTGCCCTGATGGCCGAGCTGGGTCGTCTGACCGTGGCCCAGCAGCAACAGCGCGAGCAGTATGACGATCAGGTGGCGCTACTGGCGGAGCGCTTGAACGGCATTGACAGGATGTTCGAACAGCGCGATCGCCAGCTTACCGCCATGCAGGAAGGAGGCATGCGTCGCTGGCTTGTCGGTGAGGCAGAGGCGTTGGCCAGTCTGGCCGGGCAGCGGTTACTGTTGACTGCCGATCTGAAAGCGACCCGACGCTTGCTCGAAGGAGCCGATACTACTCTGGCGCGAATCAGCGACCCGAAGGTGATGTCGGCACGGCGCGCACTTGCTGTGGATATTGAAGCTGTGCGCGGCGCTGAACAGGTGGATGTGCCGGCACTGGTGCTGAGGCTGGCGGCACTGCAATCGCTGGTTGCCGAGTTGACGGTGCCGATGCTGCCGGTAGCTGCACCGGCACCGGATGACGCATTGCCGGCAGACGCTGACTGGTGGCAGCGTCTGCTCCATAGCATGCCAGTGCGCATCCGCCGCGATCCGGGTGGTACGCCACTGCCATTGGACGCCCAGCAGGCGGCGTTGCTGCGTCTTGCTCTTGATAACAGCTTGCAGCAGGCCCAGCTGGCATTGTTGCAGGCTCGTCCCCGGGTTTATCAGGCAGCCCTTGATCAGGCAGATGATCTGATTCGCTCGCGCTTTGATGCCAGTGAAGCGCGTGCCCGTCATTTGCTCAGCTCATTGAACGAGTTGCGTCAGCAGGCGGTTGAGCAGGCATTGCCTGAAATCGGTGCCGGGCTGGCGGCGATTCGTGCGCTGAAAGTGGGGCCGCAGGAATGAAACGCGCTCTGATTCTATTAATCCTGGTGGCCGTTGCGGCGCTGCTGTTGGGCCGCTGGTTGCTGGATGATCCCGGCTATGTGCTGTTGATTCGCGATGGCCTGCGCGTTGAAACCAGCCTTGGATTCCTGTTGCTGATGTTGATTGTAGCGGCGCTTGTCTGGTCGCTGTTGACGCTGGTGCTTGTGTCGCTTTGGCGGTTGGCCGGTCTTGGTCGTCGCAGCCGCTGGCAGGAGCTGTTGGCGCGCCGCCGTCTGCGTGCAGGTTTCTTCGCCATGGTGGCAGGAGACTGGGCCCGCGCAGGTCGCCTCTTCGCGGCCGCCGGCAACAGCAGTTGGGCGGTGCCAGCCGGTTGTGCCGAAGCGTTGGCGGCGGCACAGCGCGGCGATCACGAGCAGGTGACCATCATTCTCAAGCGTGTTGCTGGCGAGCGCCGCGGTCAGCCGGCAGCGGATTTGCTGGCGGCGCGTCTGTTGCTGGAGGAGGGCGCCATTCGTCAGGCCCGCGTCAGACTGGAGCGACTGGCAGGCAGCGCCGAGCGCAATCCGCATCGACTGCGGTTGCTTGCTGAAGTGCTGGAGAGTGATCAGGACTGGCCGGCGCTGGTGGAAATACTGCCGGCGCTGAAGAGCGTGATGGTAGATCACAAAGCCTACGCAGGTCGTGAGCAGCGCGCCTGGATGGGGCTGTTGAACGCAGTGGCGGTGGCGCCGGGCGAGCCGGCCAGACGTCTTGAGGGGCTGCGGCGGACCTGGAAGGAGATGCCGGACAGCCTGCAGAAAAAGGCGGCGGTGAGAGCTCTGTATGCCAGTCTGCTGGTGGCCAGCGGTGACGGTGCCGCAGCTTTCGCGCTGATACGCAAGGATATTGAGCGCAACTGGGATGATCGTCTGGTTACCGTGCTGGAAGCAATTGATGATGTCGCGCCGGAAAAAATCCTGCAGCAACTTGAGCAATGGCTGGAAGTGCGGCCCGGTAACGGCGCCCTGCTGATGTGCGCCGGACGTATGGCGATGAAGGCAAAGCTGTGGGGCAAGGCGCGCAGCTTTTTCGAAACCGCAGCGAGATCCGGTAATGTCATCGCGTTGGCCGAGCTGGCGCGCTTGCATAGCGCACTGGGTGACACTGACCGGGCACTGGCCGCACTGGAGCGGCGGGTGACGCTGCTTAATGAAACCCTGCCGGCGCTGCCATTACCTGCAGCGCGAAACAGCTACGAAGGCTGATTCCTCCGGGAGCGGCCGACCGGCCGCTCCTACATCTGGACCTGCTCTCTGGGCGCGTAATCAAACACGTCAGAGTGAACGTGATGCGGTGGCACGCCGGCATCCACCAGTGCGTCAAAAACAGCCCAGACCATCGCCGGAGATCCGCCGACATGGAACAGCGGCGCAGTCGGATCCTGCAATGCCCTGATCGCGGCTTGATGCACCATGCCATGGAACTGTCCCGACGTCGGTGCCTCATCAACGGCGAGTATTTCCTGAAAATCTTTCAGTACCAGCAGCGGATCGCTGCTCCATTGCGGTGGATAGATGTCGTCGACTCGGCGTCCGCCGCGAAACAAGCGCACCGGCAGGCGGTAGTTCAACTGCATCAGGCGTTCGATCATCGCCCTGGCCGGGGCAAAACCGGTTGAACCACAGATAAACCAGACCGGCTGTGACGGTGCCTGATCGATCCAGCGATTGCCCAGTGGCAGCGTGGTCGCCACGGTGCTCTGCTGTTGCAGCTGTGCCATCAGCTCAACCGCCGACAGGTTGTCGGCATCGTGTCGAATATGCAAAAGGATATCTCGTCCGCCATCGGTGGCGGCGTTGGCAATCGAGAAAGCGGCATCTTGCTGCTCGCCGAGCAGCAGATACTGTCCTGCGTACCAGTTCAGTTTCTGCCCGGCGGGCAAGCGCAACGTCACAGCGCTGACATTATGATTCAGCGGCTGGATCGCTGCGATCTGACAGCGCAGGCTGGCGACCGGCAGTTCTCCTGGTGCAGTTATCATGGCGTCGTCGATCTCGCAGTCTGTGTTGGCTGTTGCGACACAGTACAGCACCTGATCGCTGCCTGCGTCTTCGGCCCGTAACAGGGCATTGCCCAGCTTTACTTCGCCGCTTCTCAGACGGCCGGCGCAGCGAAAACAATTGCCATTGCGACAGGCTCTGGGAAAGCCGAAGCCGGCACGCAGGCCGGCTTCGAGAATGGTCTCGCCGGCGTTGACGACAAAGCTGCCCTTGTTACCAACCCGGATTTTCGCCATGACAAGCTCAGTAGCGCTCGACGCCATGGGTTGTAGCCATCAGCACCACGTCGGCAGGGCGGCGGGCGAACAGCCCGTTGGTGACCACGCCAACGATGTTGTTGATCTGCTCCTCAAGATGGATCGGCCGAGAGATGTCGAGGTTGTAGACATCGAGAATGATATTGCCATTGTCGGTGATGAAACCGTCACGATACTTCGGCCGGCCGCCCATCGCGGTGAGTTTGCGACCAACATAACCGCGAGCCATCGGAATCACTTCCACCGGCAGGGGAAACTCGCCCAGACGCTTGACCTTCTTCGATTCGTCGACAATGCAGATAAACTTGTCGGCGACAGCAGCAACGATCTTCTCGCGGGTCAGCGCGCCGCCGCCACCCTTGATCATCTCGCGGTGTTCGTTGACCTCATCGGCACCATCCACATAGACCGGCATCTGGTCCACCTCGTTGAGGCCGAACAGGGGAATGCCATGGGCTTTCAGACGCGCTGCCGAGGCGTCGCTGCTGGCCACGGCACCACGGATATCGCCCTTGATGGTGGCCAGCGCATCGATGAAGTAGTTGGCGGTGCTGCCGGTGCCAATGCCGACGATGGTACCCTCGGGCACATAGCCAAGCGCCGCTTCCGCCACCGCTTTCTTCAGAGCTTCTTTGTCCATGCTGTTTCCCCGTGTCAGAGCCGGCGATTATAGGCTTATCCATGGCGTTTTGCCGCCCGGCTGCGTACCATCCGATCATTCTTGTTCCCCGGAAGCCCGATGTCTGACCGTGCCCTGCTTGATCAGTATGTGCGCCGTATTCTCGAAGCCCGTGTCTATGACGTTGCCGTCGAGACGCCGATTCATGCTGCGCCACTGATTTCCCGCCGCCTGGGCAACACGGTATTGCTCAAGCGTGAGGATCTGCAGCCGGTTTATTCGTTCAAGTGCCGTGGTGCCTATAATCGCATGGCCGAGCTCAACGCAGAGCAGCGTGCCCGTGGAGTGATCTGCGCGTCCGCCGGCAACCATGCCCAGGGCATGGCGCTGGGGGCAAAGTATCTGGGCATGAAGGCAGTGATCGTGATGCCGCGCACGACGCCGGAGATCAAGGTGCGGGCGGTACGAGAGCGCGGCGCCAGAGTAGTGCTGCATGGCGACACCTTTGACGACGCCCTGCTGCATGCGCGTGAACTGGAAGAAAAAGAAGGCCTGACGTTTGTACACCCCTACGACGAGCCGGCGGTGATTGCCGGTCAGGGCACGGTCGGCATGGAGATCCTGCGCCAGCATAGCGGGCCGCTGGACGCTATTTTTATTCCTGTCGGTGGTGGTGGCCTTGCCGCCGGTGTGGCCGCATGGGTCAAATACCTGCGCCCGGAAATTCGCATTGTCGGGGTTGAGCCGGAAGATGCCGCCTGTCTGAAGCTGGCAATGGAAAAGGGTCGTCGTGAGGCGCTGAAGGAAGTGGGCCTGTTTGCTGATGGCGTGGCGGTCAAGCAGATCGGCAAGGAGACCTTCAGGGTGCTCAAGCACTACTGCGACGAGGTCATCACCGCCAACACCGATGAGATGTGCGCGGCAATCAAGGACACTTTTGAAGACACCCGGGCGGTTACCGAGCCGGCCGGTGCACTGGCGCTGGCCGGCCTGAAGAACTGGGTGGCCAGGCATGGCGCCGAGGGCAAAACCCTGCTGGCGATACAGAGCGGTGCCAACGTCAACTTCGATCGGCTGCGGCATATCTCCGAGCGCGCCGAGCTGGGTGAGCAGCGCGAGGTCATTCTCGCGGTAACTATCCCCGAGCGTCCGGGCGCGTTTCGGCAGTTCTGTCAGGCGATCGGCAAGCGTGCGGTCACTGAGTTCAACTACCGCTACAACGACCCGAAGCAGGCGAATATTTTTGTCGGTGTACAGACTCGCCCTGGTGGTGCTGATCTGTTGCCGTTGATCGAGTCGTTGCGCGACAAGGGTTATCCGGTGGAGGACATGACCGGTAATGAAATGGCCAAGCTGCATATCCGCCATATGGTGGGTGGGCCATCGCCGCGCAATGAACTGACCGAGCTTTTGTTCCGGGTGGAGTTTCCGGAGAGGCCCGGCGCGCTGATGACATTTTTGTTGGCGCTGGGCTCGCGCTGGAACATCAGTCTGTTCCATTACCGCAATCATGGCGCGGCCTATGGCCGGGTGCTGGTGGGTTTTCATGTTCGCAGTGGTGATGAGGCGCTGCTGCGTCAGGACCTCAAGCAGGTAGCCTATCCGATGGTTGAAGAGACCGAGAATCCGGCCTATCACCGCTTTCTTGTCTGAGCTGAATGATGGCAGTTCATATACTGTTCACATGGTCAGTTATCCACAGAACCTCATCGGAATTTTGTGATTGACGTCGTAACCTGTTGACTTCTCGTTCGAGATTGGTCATTTTTTGAACCGCTTCGCATTCTGTAAACAATCTTCGGCCTAGAGTGGCTGTCCTTGTGAATCTTTCGTGACGTCTTTGTATTGGGGTAACTGGAAATGAATAACAAGAAGCCGGATGCTCTGCTGATTCTGGCCGTACTGTTCGCTGCAGGGGTGTTGTTCAGTGCCATCAGCCACAGTGATGGCGAAGGTCGCGGCGATACACTGGCGGGTTATCAGGGGCAGCTTGCACCCACTCTCAGTCACTGAACCGGACGCATCGTTTAATCCGTGACAATCTCGTCGAGCGGCTGATCCCAGGGCGCCAACGGTAATATCCCGGTTTTCTGAAAATGATGGGCTACGCCGGTAAGGTGTGGCCTTCTCGGTTGGCGCCGCAGCGTTGACAGTGCCCGGTCATAAAATCCGCCCCCCATTCCCAGTCGGTTACCCTCGACATCAAACGCAACCAGCGGCAATAACAACAGATCCAGTCGCCAAAGCGGCGTCAGGTGGCGGCCCCGTATGGCCGGCTCGCCAATGCCGTAACGGTTTGCCAGCAGTGGCTCGCCCGGTGTCCAGCGTACAAAGTGCAGCACCGCATCGGCATGTTTCGGCAGAACCGGCAAGTACAGCGTGCGATTGGCATTGTCGGCCTGAAGCAGGGCGGGAAGGGGATCAAGCTCGCCGTCGGCGGCCAGATACAGGCCGATATGCCGGGCCCGGCGGAAAATCAGAGAGCTGGAGAGGTTGCGGGCAAAACCCTGACTGGCGGCAAGTTGTTCGGCCGGACTCAGGGCCTGCCGGCGGCGGCGCATGTCGCGACGCAACTGCTGGCGAAGTTGCCGGTCATCAGCTTTGAGGGTCATCAGGCTGGCCCGTGTCCCGGGCATCCGGCCCGGTGTTCTGGAGTAAAGGTGTCCCCCGATCGTGCCGCTGCTGGCCTGGTCCTTGAACCCAAAGGTTCAAGGTGGAGACGGCAAATGGAACGTCAGGCTTTCCGCCGCAGCGGACATGCACACAGTGCCACTGTGTTCGCCCCCGGGGTATAAAACATCGGCTCAGGGACATAGCCTCGCTGGCGAGCACACCAGGGAACACCGATCCGAGTATAGCGCAGAGTCGTGAGAATTGAGACAAGTCTGATCGGGACGGAATCAGTTTTCGCGCAGCGCTGACAGTTCGGCTTCAACCCGTTCCAGCAAACGTCCAACCCGGTTGCCGCCATCTTGCTGCATGGACAGCTGACCATTGGCCAGCAGCAACTCGTGGGCCAGATTCAGAGCCGCCATAACGGCAATTCGCTCAAGGCCGAGCACATTAGAGGCGCGGATCTCGCGCATCTTGTCGTCCAGGAAGCGGGCGGCGCGAATCAGGTTCTCCTTTTCTTCGGCGGGACAGCCGACCCGGAACTCCTTGTCGAGCAGATGGACGACCACTGACGAGGCTTCGCTCATGGCTCCTGCTCCAGTGATTTGAGTCGGGAAATGATGGCCTCGACTTTCGATTTGGCGACATCATTTTTTTTCAGCAGGTCAGCGCGTTCTTCCATGAGCTTGTGCTCCCGCACCTGGAGAGCCTGATTCTCACGGCGCAACCGGGCACTGATGCTGACCAGTTCCTCGATACGCTGTTCAAGTTTTTGAAGCTGCTGTTCCGTGGTCATGGCAAATGGCAAGCTGTTCGCCTATGGTAATTGTCCCGCGGAGATATCCCCCTGACACCTGACTATAGACAGGCGTTTGCGGCCGGTCAACGCGGATTCTGCTTTGCTGCCAGACAGTTAGCGACCTTTTCCACATTTTTTATCAAGTGCGACCATGACTGATAGTGATTCTGACCTGTTTCACCCGCTGGCCGAGGCCCTGAGCCACGCCGGTGTGCGCCATAGCCCATCCGAGCTGCATGGCGTGATTTGCGGTTTGCTCAGCACCGGCATTGAAACCGAAGCGCCGACCCTGCTCGGGGTGTTGGCGAGCCACGCCGAGCTGCCGGATGGCTGGCCGGCGCGGGCCGCCGACTTGCTGGTGACGTTACGTGATCAGGCGGTGTCGGCATTCGATGGCGATGGTCTGGACCTGGCCCTGCTGCTGCCCGATGACGACGAAGACCTTGGTTTGCGGGTTGCCGCTCTGGCGCAGTGGTGTGAGGGCTTCCTTACCGGCTTTGGCACTGGCTCTGCGGGCGTTAAGGATGCTGAGTTGGCCCCGGCACTGCAGGAAGCAATTGCCGATCTGGCTGCGGTCAGTCAGGTAGATGTGCCGGAGGGTGATAGCGAGGAAGAAGAGGCATTGTTGTCTCAAGTGACAGAGCATTGCCGGATGGCGGCGCTGATGGTGTTCACCGAATGGCAACTGAAAGCCCGTCAGCCTGAGAAACAGGCGGTCCCCGTGACCCGGCATTAAACCGTTTTGAGCAGATGTGAGGTAGTGCAGCGATGATCTCCCGTCAGGAATTTGCCCGTCGCCGTCGTGAGCTGATGGACAAGATGGAAGAGAACAGCATCGCCATTTTGCCGGCGGCGCCGGAGCGTCGTCGTAACCGCGATATCGATCATATATACCGGCAGGACAGCGACTTCTGGTATCTGTCCGGGTTCGCCGAGCCGGAAGCGGTGATGGCCCTGATTCCGGGCCGCGAGCATGGCGAGTTTGTGGTGTTCTGCCGTGAGCGCAACCGGGAGATGGAAACCTGGCACGGGTACCGAAGTGGCCCGGAAGGAGCGGTCAGCGACTACGGTGCTGACGATGCCTTTCCGATTTCCGATATTGATGAAATCCTGCCCGGCCTGATTGAAGGTCGTGACCGTGTCTACTACGACATGGGTCGTGATACCGATTTTGATCGTCAGGTGATGAGCTGGGTGAACAGTATTCGTGCCAAGGTGCGCAGTGGCGCCCACCCGCCGGGCGAGTTCCTTGCCCTGACCCATCTGCTGCACGATCAGCGACTATTCAAGACGGCGGCAGAAATGAAAGTTATGCGTCGTGCCGGTGAAATTGCGGCCGCCGGGCACGTCCGCGCCATGCTGGCAGTGGCGCCGGGCATGTACGAGTACCAGCTCGAGGCTGAATATATTCATGAATTCATGCGCCACGGTGCCCGCTCACCAGCCTATCCGACCATCGTCGGTGGCGGCCGTAACGGTTGCATCCTGCATTACATCAATAATGACCAG
>JBFHPX010000023.1:0-15469 GCA_041592575.1 Alcanivoracaceae bacterium | reverse complement strand
GGATGGAGGTCTCCGGAACCGTGTGAGGCATGGATGCCGAACCCGAGCCTACAGGGACGTATTTACGGCGTGTTCCGGAGACCTCCATCCGCTGCTCTGGCCGTAGACGTTCACTGCCCAACCAGTCCAGACCCCTTGAAACACCCGCAACCACCCCCACAAAGGCGACCACTGGTGAGCGACAACCATTGACTCGGCCACCCCGGTCACTATGATTAGCACTCGCCAAGGTCGAGTGCTAACACTCAGCAGCCCTGAGTGCTAACCCGACCAACCGGCGGACCTATCGCCCCCGCCGGTTCCAAGTTGCGAAACCTCAACAAGGAGACAGACAACAATGAACATCCGTCCTTTGCACGATCGCGTGCTGGTACGCCGTCAGGAGGAAGAAACCAAAACCGCCGGCGGCATCGTTCTGCCCGGTTCCGCCGCCGAGAAACCGAGCCGCGGCGAAGTCGTTGCTGCCGGTAAAGGCAAAGTCAACGAAAAAGGCGACGTTCGCCCGATGGACGTCAAAGTCGGCGACAAAGTGATCTTCGGACAGTACGCCGGCAGCACCGTGAAGGTCGATGGTGAAGAACTCCTGATCATGAGCGAGAACGAAATCCTCGCCGTGATTGAAGGCTGATCCACCATCTCGCAAACCGATCAACCAGGGGATTAAGACCATGGCTAAAGAAGTAATTTTTCGTGACGAAGGCCGCGCCCGTATGCTGCGTGGCGTCAATATTCTCGCTGACGCAGTAAAAGTCACCCTCGGCCCGAAAGGCCGTAACGTGGTACTGGAGAAGTCCTTCGGTGCCCCGCTGATCACCAAAGACGGCGTCACCGTTGCCAAGGAAATCGAGCTGGAAGACAAGTTCGAGAACATGGGCGCGCAGATGGTCAAGGAAGTGGCATCCAAGGCCAACGACGAAGCCGGTGACGGCACCACCACCGCCACCGTGCTGGCACAAGCCATCGTTACCGAAGGCCTGAAGTCAGTCACCGCCGGCATGAATCCGATGGACCTGAAGCGCGGCATCGACAAGGCGGTGGAAGCCGTCGTTGAAGAGCTGAAGAAGCTGTCCACCCCGGTCAAAGACCGCAAGGCGATCGAGCAGGTTGCCACCATTTCCGCCAACAGCGACGCCAGCGTCGGCAAGATCATTGCTGATGCCATGGAGCGTGTATCGCACCGTGACGGCAAGTACACCACCGACGGTGTGATCACCGTGGAAGAAGGCCGTGGCCTGCAGGACGAGCTGGAAGTGGTTGAGGGTATGCAGTTCGACCGTGGCTACCTGAGCCCCTATTTCATCAACAACCAGGAAAAAATGTCGGTGGAGCTTGAGCACCCGCACATCCTGCTGGTGGACAAGAAAATCTCCAACATCCGTGAACTGCTGCCAGTACTGGAAGCAGTTGCCAAATCCGGCAAGCCACTGCTGATCATCGCCGAAGACGTTGAAGGCGAAGCACTGGCGACGCTGGTGGTGAACAACATGCGTGGCATCATCAAGTGCTCCGCCGTGAAAGCACCGGGCTTCGGCGATCGCCGCAAGGCCATGCTGCAGGACATCGCTATCCTTACCGGCGGCACCGTGATCTCCGAGGAAGTGGGTCTGAGCCTGGAAAATGCATCCCTGGCCGACCTCGGTACCGCCGAGAAGATCAACATCGACAAGGAGAACACCACCATCGTTGGCGGCGCTGGCAAAGCCGAAGATATCAAATCCCGCGTTGACCAGATTCGCGCAGAAATCGAGAAGTCCTCTTCCGATTACGATCGCGAGAAGCTGCAAGAGCGCGTTGCCAAGCTGGCCGGCGGCGTCGCCGTAATCAAGGTTGGGGCAGCAACTGAAGTTGCCATGAAAGAGAAGAAAGCCCGCGTTGACGATGCCCTGCACGCTACCCGCGCAGCCATCGAAGAAGGCGTGGTACCCGGCGGCGGCGTAGCACTGGTACGTGCGCTGGCGAATATGGGCAAGCTCAAGGTCGATAACGAAGACCAGAACGTTGGTATCGCCCTGACCACCCGTGCGCTGGAAGCACCGCTGCGGCAGATTTCTGCCAATGCCGGCGCCGAAGCCTCTGTGGTTGTGCAAACCGTAAAAAGCGGCAAGGGCAACTACGGCTTCAACGCTGCCAACGGTGAATATGGCGACATGCTCGAACTGGGCATCATCGACCCGGCCAAGGTTACCCGCACTGCGCTGCAGGCAGCGGCTTCCATTGCCGGCCTGATGATCACCACCGAAGCCATGGTAGCTGACAAGCCGGAGCCGAAAGGCGCTGGTGGCGGCATGCCGGACATGGGCGGCATGGGTGGCATGGGCGGCATGATGTAACCCGTCCGGTCACAGCGACCCGATCGAAACCCCGCTCCGGCGGGGTTTCTTTTTTGCCCGGTTCTTCACCCGTCATTGCTTCGCCTTCCTTCACCCTGACAGCCCGGTTGTTATCTGCTCATGGTGACCTGTGCTGCGTGCCCTGCTGACCTTGCTTGTCCTCGTCAATCTGGCTGGCTGCCAGAGTCAACGTCTGGCACCGATTGCGCTGGCCGGGCCAGTGGACATTCCGCGCTTTATGGGCGACTGGTATGTCATCGCCCATATTCCGCTGCCGCCGGAGAGGCAGGCCTGGAATGGCATCGAACGCTACGATCTGAATGAAGACGGCTCCATTACCACCACCTTCACCTTCCGCAAGGGTAGTGCCGATGGCGAACAAAAGCGCTACACACCAACCGCCTGGGTGACGGATGATCCGTCCAACGCAGTGTGGAAAATGCAGTTTCTTTGGCCATTCAAGGCAGACTTCCGCATCGTCTGGCTCGATGAACATTATCAGACCACTATTATCGGCCGACAGAAACGCGACTACGTCTGGGTTATGGCTCGCACCCCGGATATCGACAACAACACCTATCAGAGCATGCTGGTCTTTCTGCAGCAGCAGGGCTATTCGCTGGAGAAACTGCGGCGAGTACCGCAGCAGTGGTAAGGCTTAACCGTTGGCAACACTGTCCAGATGTGTTTCACCAATGACCCGGTTGCGACCGGTTTCCTTGGCCCGGTACAGGCAGCTGTCCGCCCGGTTGATGGCATCATCAATGTGCTCGCCCATGCGGTATTCAGACACACCGATGGAAACCGTGACTTTCAGATTTTCGTGCAGATCAGCAAAGCTTTGCTCCTGTAACCGGGCCCGCAGCCGCTCCGCCACCTGCCAGGCTTCTTCCAGACCGGTCTGGCTAAGCACCAGCACAAACTCCTCGCCACCCAGTCTGCCGGTGTAATCGGCATCGCGCAGCGAGTCATGGACCAATCTGGCAAAACGACGCAACACCTGATCCCCGACACCATGTCCGTAGGTATCGTTGATCGGTTTGAAATGATCCAGATCCAGGTAACACAGACAGAAACGGTAATCGCCGGAATCCGCCAGCGCCTGCTGCTGCTGGAGAATTTCCATAATGTGACGCCGGTTGAACAGACCAGTAAGCTCATCGCGAATCGCCATCTCGCGCACCTGCTCAAGCGCTTTACCCAGCTCTTCATTCTTGCCTGAAAGCCGGCTGCGCAGCGCATTGATGCCGGCACCGGTGACGCAGAAAGCCGCTGCCGTAACCGAGAAAATAAGCCACTGCAGCCACTCCACGGTAAAACTAAGACGGACACCATGGTCAGCGAAGGCCAGCAGTAAAACCAACGCATAGCCGCCGGACGCATACAGCGCCAGCACCGACAGTTTCCAGAAATTGAGGCGGAAAGAGGCCAGCAGCATGGTGGCGAAAAACACCATCATGACGCTGATCCGGAAACCGTCCGTGGACACCTCAGCGAACACGGTGCTTTGTTCCGGCGTCTCAACAAAGTAGATGCTGACCAGAAACCCCGTGGTCAGCCACAGCGCCATCCAGAGCGACAGGCTCGGGTCACGGTGACGGCGAGTCACGCCACTGCGGACCAGTGACAGCAACGCAATGTTGCCCACCCAGATGGCCGCAAACAATCCCGTGAAAGTCGGCAACGAGGCCGAGAAATAGCCGCCCCAAAGATAGAACGCACAAATTGCGGTATGCACCAGACTCGTGGCCAGTGCCAGATTGACGTGCCGACGGACCAGTCTTTGCTCGTTCATCGCCAGTTGTCGGGCACGCTCAAGATCGGCAATCATGCTGGCGCCTCCGTGGCCATGCAGACACGGTTGCGTCCGCCGTGCTTGGCACGATACAGCGCTGCATCAGCGCGAGCCAGCAATTGATCCATCGACTCACCATGAAGGAACTCTGCCGCCCCGAGCGACGCACTCATTCTCAATCCCGGCGCCGAAGGGAAATGCAATCCGGTGACCGCCTCCCGCAACCTGTCTGCCATCTCCAGGCCCTGACTGCGATCAGTTTTCACCAGCACCACCAGAAACTCCTCACCGCCAAGGCGGGCGGCGAAATCACGGCCGCTGAGGGAGCCACGGACCATGCTGGAAAACTCCCGCAGCACTTCATCGCCAACCTGATGACCATGGTTGTCGTTAACTCGCTTGAAATGGTCCAGATCGATGTACAGCACCATGAAACTGAAAGCGTTCCGGTTAGCCATCTCGCGAATCTTGCTAAGCCGCTCAGTGGCATGGCGGCGGTTATACATACCCGTCAGCTCGTCACGGATCGCCATGTCCTGAATCCGGTCAACGATCTTGCTCAGCTGGCCGTTACGCTCGATCAACTGGTGACGGATGCTGGAAATTTCGTTAGCCACCAACACCGCACCCACGGTAATCAGGGTAAAGGCCGACCACTGGATCATCTCTGCGGTGACATCAATGGCCTCGGGAAACAACGTCGCCACGCGCCAGATAATCAGACCATAACCAACCACACAGAGCGTACTGACTGCGAGAAAACGCGGGAAGGTCAGGCGAAATACACCGGACTGCAAAATGGCAAAGAACAGCACCATCACGCAAAGCCGCACCTGATCAACGAAGTAAGCCGACACCAGCAACCCGAGCGTCGACCAGAGCACCACCGTCAACGACATCGACGGATCCGCCAGGCGCCGATTCAAACCGCTGAGCAAGACCAGCGCGATGGCGCCATGACCGAGCCATATAAGGGTAAAAATCTGGTTAAATGCCGCCGAGGACCCGCGAAAGAAATCCAGCTGCAGGGCGATCCAGCAAACAGCAGTATGGGCCAACGCCCCGAGCAGGGCGGTGGCCACCAGACGCCAGGGACGGGCACTGACATCAATACTGTTCTGTTCCATGGTCCCTTGCATGGTGCGGGCCCCGTATCAGCTGGCTGTTACTACTAAAGTATTAGTGCATTTGGTAATGCCATCTTATTACATTGAGTGATCCAGATCACAACATCCGTCTGACCCAGTCGACCGTTTATCCGCAATATCGACCCGATATCACCCTTCGTTCACGCCCTCGCAGACCCGGGCCACCGCCCGTCGCCAACCGGCATGACGGGCCTGCCGGGCGCGCTCATCCAGAGACGCCTGGAAGCTCCGCTCACACTGCCACTGAGCCGCCACCTCCCCCAGCGAGGCGAACACCCCCACCTGCAAACCGGCCAGATAGGCCGCGCCCAACGCTGTCGTCTCGGTCACCACCGGCCGGTCCACCCGGATTCCAAGGATGTCCGCCAGCGTCTGGGTCAGCCAGTTGTTTACCACCATGCCGCCATCCACTCGCAGCGCCGTCGGTCGGGCACCGGCATCCGCGCCCATCGCCTCGAGCAGATCCAGCGTCTGATAGCAGACCGACTCCAGTCCTGCAGTCACCACTTCGGCAATGCCGGTGTCACGGGTCAGCCCAAGCAAGGCACCGCGGGCATGCGGGTCCCACCAGGGCGCCCCCATGCCGGTAAAGGCCGGCACCAGATAAACGCCCTTGCCGCTGCCGACACTGCGCGCCAGCGCTTCGGTTTCACTGGCATGGTTGATCAGCCGCAAACCGTCACGCAGCCACTGGATCGCTGCCCCGGCAACAAAAATCGAGCCTTCCAGCGCGTAAGTGGTTTTGCCGTTGAGTCGATAGCCCACCGTGGTCAGCAACCGATTGCGCGACTGCACCGCCTGCTCGCCGGTATTCAGCACCATAAAGCAGCCGGTGCCATAGGTACTTTTGACCATCCCCGGACTGAAGCAGGCCTGGCCAACCAGCGCCGCCTGCTGATCGCCGGCAATACCGGCCACGGCAATCGGCGCGCCGAACAGGGACGGATCCGTCTGGCCGTAATCGGCGGCACAGTCACGCACATCCGGCAGCAGCGCTGCGGGAATGCGAAACAGCGCAAGCAGCTCGTCATCCCAGCACTGGCGATGGATATCAAACAGCAGCGTACGCGAGGCATTAGTGGCATCGGTGGCATGCACCTGACCTCCGGTCAGGTTCCACAGCAGCCAGCTGTCGATGGTGCCGAACGCCAGCTCGCCGGCCTCGGCCCGGGCCCGGGCGCCAGGCACCTGATCGAGCAGCCAGGCCAGCTTGGTGGCGGAGAAATACGGATCCAGCAGCAGGCCGGTACGCTGCTGCACCAGTTGCTCATGGCCGGCCGCCTTGAGCTGCGCGCACAGCGCTGCGGTGCGGCGATCCTGCCAGACAATGGCGGGGGCCAGCGGCACCCCGGTGGCCCGATCCCACAGCACGGTGGTTTCGCGCTGGTTGGTGATCCCGATTGCCGCCACCGCAGACGCCTCGACGGCAGCCTCCTTGAGCACGTCCCGACACAACTGCAGGCAGTCCTGCCAGATCTGGCTGGCATCATGCTCAACCCAGCCATCTTCCGGATAGTACTGACGAAACTCGCGCTGGGCCTGCGCCAGTCGCCGCCCCTGCCGATCAAACAAAATGGCGCGGGAACTGGTGGTGCCCTGATCAATAGCGAGAAGACAAGACGACATGAAACTCTCCGTAAAAAGACCGCCAGCACAATGTAACGGGATCATTAAAACCGGCAAGAGTAACGCAAAGCGGCGGGGCTGTGACCCGGCGTATCTGTCAAAAGGCATGGTCAGGAAAAGATAAGGCCCCGGGAGCAGCGCCATCCATGGCGCAGGGGGAGATCAGTCACAGTCAGCCGGGTGGTGGTCGCAGTGGGAAGCTGGGCTGTGTGCTCGCCGGGAAAAGCAGGTTACTGTACATAAGGACAGTGTTCAAGCAAAAACCGTCGAAAAAAGAAAAGCCCGCCGGTGCGGGGCGGGCTTTAATGGTCACATCCAAGGAGTCAGGGTCACTTCTTATCGCTACCGGGCCAGTATCGCCGCCACCATTGACGCCGTCTGTAGGAGCTTTGTCAGAACGCTGTTACAGGTTGTTATCGGTCTGGCCCAATACATGGGAACCAACCCGGTGCTGGCGCGGCCAGATCATCCGGAACAGCGCCCCGCCCGACTCGCCTTCGCCCACCGACACCCGACCACCGTGCCACTCGGCAATCCGCTGGACAATCGACAGACCGAGCCCGTAGCCGCCGCTCTTGCGCTGTCGACTCTCATCCAGACGGGCAAAAGGCTTGAAAATCCGCTCACGATCCGGCTCCGGTATACCGGGACCATCATCCTCCACTTCCAGCACCGCCAGCTCGCCATCGGATCGATAACGCAGCACAACCTTGCTGGCCGCGTAGCGCAATGCATTGGTAACCAGGTTCTGCAGCACCCGATGCAGATAGCGCTCGCTGCCGGATGCATAGATGTCCTCCGGCGGCAACGCCGCCAGCGTCGCCTCGTCGATCTCGATATTGATCCCACCGCTGATCGGCACCAGCTCCTCGCACAGCCGTTCAAGCAGGTCTGGCATGCTGACCCGGGAAAAATCAATTGCCGGACTACCCTCTTCGAGACGGGCAAAGGTGAGAATCTCGTCAATCAACTCATCCAGCTGGTCGATATCGCGGTCCATTGCCTCCGCCTTGCTGCGGCGCTCGCTGACATCATCAATATCAACCAGCATTTCCAGACCAAAGCGCAATCGGGCCACCGGTGTGCGCAGTTCATGCGACACCGCCCGGGTCATCTCCCGCTGCGATTCAATCAACCGGCGGATATGCGCGGTCATGCCATTGAAGGTCGCGGCAAGCTGACCAATAGCGTCCTGGCTACCGGCATCTGCCCGGGCATTCAGGTCCCCCCGGCCGAGGCGCTCCACCGCCTGACCAAGACCGAAAAGACGCGCCTGCAGCGGCCGCACCAGCAAATAGGCCGCCAGCCCCATGGCAAGCAGCCCCAGACCACCGACCATAATCAGCATCTGCACCGGATACTGCTCGAACAAACGCATCGGCCCCAGCACCAGCACCCGGCCGGTACTGCCAATCGGTGCATAGACCTGCACCGAGGATTGCTCCCGACTGGCACTGTCATCAATCGCCAGCACCACTTCGCGCCGCTCAAGCCGTAACAGCTGCTCCCGGTCAAGGTTCAGTTTCTCGAACGGCACCCTGTTAAGGGGATAACCAAAGTGGCTCTGGATTCGCTCAAACTCGATATCCCACTGGCTGCTGGGAAACTGTGACAACTCGTCAAGAATCAGCAGCGCTGTTGCTCTGGCCTGCTGCTCCGACACTTTTTTCATTCGGGTGGTGAGGTAGCGTTGCTCTCCGGGTAACTGAAAGATGATATCGGCATGACCCAGATCATCGTCCAGACGCATCAGCACCCTGCCGGAAGCCAGTCGCGCCGCTTCATCCTCTGCCAGCTCCAGCTCCGCTGGCACTCGCAGGTTGATTTCCGCCGACATCAATCGGCCCAGTACCTGCCGCCAGCGCTCCAGCTCTTCCGGTGTTTTTTGCCGCTGCAGGCCACGGGCCATCAAGTAGAAAGTACCGCGCGCCATGGTTTCGCGATAAACGTCCGCACGGTAGCTGTTGACCAGCTGCACGGTGCCATAGGCAAGCATGCCGACCAGCAGGACCGCTGCCAGCATGCCGCCATAAATACGCAGGAAAATACTGTTCAAGAGGCGCTCACTCAGCCGGCATTGATGTCAGCAACAAAAAGATACCCCTTTGAGCGCACGGTCTTGATCCGGCGCGGGTTATCCGGGTCATCGCCGACCTTGGGCCGGATCCGGGAAATCCGCACGTCAATGGAGCGATCCTGACCGTCATACTGGATCCCGCGCAGGCGCTCGAAAATGGTTTCCCGCGACAGCACGGTGCCGGCATGGGAAGCGAGCAACCAGAGCAGATCGTACTCGGCGCTGGTCATCTCCACCGACTGACCATCAAGAATCACTTCCCGGGCCGAGTTATCGATCACCAGATTACCGAACTCAAGCCGTGACGGCGGGCTCTCCGCATCCGGCTCAATCCGGCGCAGCAGCGCCCGCACCCGGGCCAGCAGCAGGCGCGGCTTGACCGGCTTGGCGACGTAGTCATCGGCGCCCATCTCCAGGCCAAGGATCTGGTCCATGTCATCGGTGCGGGCAGTCAGCATCAGGATCGGGTTGCGGTATTGGCGCCGCACTTCCCGGCACACCGTCAACCCATCGGCCCCCGGCAGCATCAGGTCCAGCACGACAATATCCGGCTGCTCCGCCGGAATCCGGCGGATCGCTTCGTTGCCGTTGCTGACCACCGTCACAGACAGACCGTTGGCGCTGAGATAATCACTGGTCAGGGTGGCGAGGCGCTCATCATCCTCGACAATCATCACCCGCGGAGCATTGTCCACACTGTTCTCCTTGAGAATCGACCGCTGTTGACACAATGGAGGCTTTATACGCATACCCCCCGTAACCGGCAACCGGGACACTGTGGTGTCCTTGTTAAGATTGCCCCTGAACAGCACCGCAACGGGGCCGGAATGTTTCAAAAGGGAACAGTCTGCACCGGACTGAAACACCAGATATTGTGTTTGTCCGTTCTGCCCTTCTGATCCGCAGGAGGCGCACAGGTTATCCACAGCATTTCCCCCGTCGCAAACCCTTGCAATGCCGCCAGCACCGCTATAACTTGTACTCCATCAGGCCAGCCACCCCCATATGTTGGGTTTTTAACCAGCGCTGATTCACTACCGCATCGCAGCTTTCGCTGTCTGATTCGGCAAAAACGGGGTAAACGGACGGCTACGCTCGGTAATACAACAACACTATATCTTGTGTTGTCGGCATCCACGGCGACGGAGCACAGGGACGATGCGCAGCGACAGACTTAATCACAGCAGCGGTATTTGACCGCCCGCCCCCTGACCGGGCCGGGCATAGAAGCCGTTGCCGAACCATGACAAGACGCACCACCACCAACAAGACAGACACATCACGGAGACGGGCCATGCACACGGAAACCCAAAGCCAGACCGGTTCGGCACCCCAGACGGGGTCGAGCGCCATTGAAGAGAGCAGCCTGAGCGCCACCGCGCCGGGCCAGCTGCGCGTGATCAAGCGCAACGGCAAGGTCGTTCCCTACACCAACGACAAGATCATCGTGGCCATCACCAAGGCGTTTCTGGCGGTGGAGGGTGGCAATGCCGCCGCCTCCAGCCGCATCCATGACACCGTCGCCCGTCTGGCCGACCAGGTCACCGCGATCTTCAAGCGTCGCATGGTATCCGGCGGCACCATCCACATTGAAGAAGTGCAGGATCAGGTCGAACTGGCATTGATGCGTGCCGGTGAACACAAGGTCGCCCGCTCCTATGTGCTGTACCGCGAAGAGCAGTCGCGCAAGCGCGCTGCCGAGGCCGCCACCCGGCCAGCCGTCAGCAGCCGCGAAGTGAACATCAACGTGACCATGGAAGACGGCAGTGTCCAGCCGCTCGACATGGGCCGTCTTGAGCACCTGATTCGCGAAGCCTGCGTTGGCCTTGCCGACGTTGACGCTGACAAGATCATCGATGAAACCATCAAGAACCTGTACGACGGCGTCTCCCTGAGCGATGTCAACACCTCCATGGTGATCACTGCCCGCACCATGATCGAACAGGAACCGAACTACTCGCAGGTCACCGCCCGTTTGCTGATGGACAGCCTGCGTGCTGAAGCCCTGCAATTCCTGGGTGTCGCCAAGCTCGCCGACCAGCAGGAAATGGAAGCCATCTACGGCAAGGCTTTCGAAGCCTATATCAAGCGCGGTGTGGAACTGGAATTGCTCGACCCGGAGCTGGCCCGCTTCGATCTCGCCAGACTCGGCGCTGCCCTGAAAGGCAGCCGCGACATGCAGTTCAACTACCTCGGCCTGCAGACCCTGTACGACCGCTACTTCCTGCACAGCAACGACACCCGTATCGAGCTGCCGCAGTGTTTCTTCATGCGCGTCGCCATGGGCCTGTCGGTGCGCGAGGACAATCGCGAAGCCCGTGCCATCGAGTTCTACGACCTGCTGTCCAGCTTTGACTACATGGCGTCCACCCCGACCCTGTTCAACGCCGGCACCCTGCGCCCGCAGTTGTCGTCCTGCTACCTGACCACGGTACCGGACGACCTGCACGGCATTTACGGCGCCATCCAGGACAACGCCATGCTGTCCAAGTTTGCCGGCGGTCTCGGCAACGACTGGACCCCGGTACGCGCGCTGGGCGCCTACATCAAGGGCACCAACGGCAAGTCCCAGGGCGTGGTGCCGTTCCTGAAAGTGGTTAACGATACCGCCGTCGCAGTTAATCAGGGCGGCAAGCGCAAGGGCGCGGTCTGTGCCTATCTGGAAACCTGGCACATGGATATCGAGGAATTCCTCGAGCTGCGCAAGAACACCGGTGACGACCGTCGTCGTACCCACGACATGAACACCGCCAACTGGATTCCGGACCTGTTCATGAAGCGGGTGCTGGAGGAAGGCGAGTGGACCCTGTTCTCACCGAACAACGTACCCGACCTGCACGACCTGTACGGTCAGGACTTCGAGAAAAAATATCTCGAGTACGAAGCCAAAACCCGCGACGGCAGCCTGAAACTGTTCAAGCGTGTACCGGCCATCAACCTGTGGCGCAAGATGCTGTCCATGTTGTTTGAAACCGGCCACCCGTGGGTCACCTTCAAGGACCCGTGCAACGTGCGCAGCCCGCAGCAGCACGTTGGTGTTGTGCACAGCTCGAACCTGTGCACCGAGATCACCCTGAACACCAGCAAGGACGAGATCGCGGTGTGCAACCTGGGCTCGGTCAACCTGACCCAGCACGTCAGCGAAACCGGTCTCGATGTCGCCAAGCTCGAGCGCACCATCAAGACCGCCGTGCGCATGCTTGATAACGTGATCGACATCAACTACTACTCGGTGCCGGCAGCGCGCAACTCGAACCTCAAGCACCGTCCGGTGGGCCTTGGCATCATGGGCTTCCAGGATGCGCTGTACATGCAGAAGATCGCCTACGCTTCGCCGCAGGCGGTGGAATTTGCTGACCGCTCCATGGAAGCCGTGAGCTACTTCGCGATTCAGGCGTCGAGCGATCTGGCAGTTGAGCGTGGCAGCTATTCCAGCTACGAAGGCTCGCTCTGGAGCCAGGGCATCCTGCCGATCGATTCGATCGAGATTCTGGCCCGCGAACGTGGCGAAGCAAAATACCTGAACATGGATCGCTCGCAGACCATGGACTGGAATTCGCTGCGCAACAAGGTGCGCACCCAGGGCATGCGCAACTCTAACGTGATGGCGATTGCACCGACTGCAACCATTGCCAACATCACCGGCGTTTCACAGTCCATTGAACCGACCTATCAGAACCTGTACGTGAAATCGAACCTGTCCGGCGAGTTCACCGTGGTCAACCCGTATCTGGTGCACGAGCTGAAAGCGCGCGGCCTGTGGGACAACGTCATGGTCAACGACCTGAAGTACTACGACGGCTCCGTGCTGCCGGTGGATCGCGTGCCGGAAGATCTGAAAGAGCAGTTCCGCACCGCCTTTGAGGTGGAGCCGCGCTGGCTGGTGGAGTCGGCAAGTCGCCGGCAGAAGTGGATCGACCAGGCCCAGTCACTGAACCTGTACATTGCCCAGGCCAACGGCAAGAAGCTCGACATCACTTACAAGATGGCCTGGCTGGCCGGTCTGAAAACGACCTACTACCTGCGCGCCATCGGTGCCACTGCCACCGAGAAGTCGACCATCAACGACGGTCGCCTGAATCGGGTGTCGTCCGGTGCTGATGAAGCCGCCGCGTTCAGTCAGGCAGCAGACGTGCCGAAGGCCTGTTCAATCGATAATCCCGACTGCGAGGCCTGCCAGTAACAAGGCGACCCGCCCGGCAGGCGACCATTGCGTCACTGCCGGGCCAGCGAATAACGAAAAGGAGTAAAACGATCATGTTGAGCTGGGATGAATTCCATGCCGAAGAAAAGCCGGTCCAACCGCACGTTGCAAGCCGCGCGCCACAGGAACCAGAGCAGAGTGCAGCACCGCAGGCAGCTGCTGCGCCAGCAGCGCCGGCGCGAGCAGAACCTGCTGTTCAACGAGCCGAACCAGCTGTTGTTCCCGGTAATCCTGTCACTGGAGGAGATGCCGTAGCCCGCGCCAAAGCCAGCGTCGCACAGATGGACGCCAGCGAAGCCGTGGCCGAACTGGAAGGCACCACCGGACGCGTGCAGGTCGATGAGAAGCGCATGATCAACTGCCGCGCCGACCTGAACCAGCTGGTGCCGTTCAAGTACGACTGGGCCTGGCAGAAGTATCTGGACGGTTGCTCAAACCACTGGATGCCGCAGGAAGTGAACATGAACGCGGACATCGCCCTGTGGAAAAGCGTCGAGGGACTGACCGAAGACGAGCGTCGCATCATCAAGCGCTCGCTCGGCTTTTTCTCCACCGCCGATTCACTGGTGGCGAACAATCTGGTGCTGGCCGTATACCGGCTGATCACCAACCCGGAGTGCCGTCAGTACATCCTGCGTCAGTCGTTTGAAGAAGCGATCCACACCCACGCTTACCAGTACTGCATCGAGTCGCTGGGCATGGACGAGGGCGAGATCTTCAACATGTACCGGGAAGTGCCGGCGGTAGCAAAGAAGGCCCAGTGGGGCATCCAGTACACCCGCGAGCTGTCCGATCCGGAGTTCAAGACCGGCACCCCGCAAACCGACAAGGAACTGCTGGAAAACCTGATCGCGTTCTACTGCGTACTGGAAGGCATTTTCTTCTACTGCGGTTTCACCCAGATCCTGTCCATGGGTCGCCGCAACAAGATGACCGGCGTTGCCGAGCAGTTCCAGTACATCCTGCGCGACGAGTCGATGCACATGAATTTCGGCATCGACGTGATCAACCAGATCAAGATCGAGAACCCGCACCTGTGGACGGACGCGTTCAAGGACGAGATCGCCGACATGATCCGTGACGCCGTGGCGCTGGAGACGCAGTACGCCTTCGACACCATGCCGCGCGGCATCCTGGGCCTCAATGCGCCGATGTTCGAGGAGTATCTCAAGTTCATCGCCAACCGTCGCTGCGCGCAGATCGGTATCGGCGAGCAATACTCCGGGGTGTCCAACCCGTTCCCCTGGATGTCGGAGATCCTCGATCTCAAGAAGGAGAAGAACTTCTTCGAGACCCGGGTGACGGAATACCAGACCGGCGGGGCGCTCAGCTGGGACTGACCGGGGGAGCCAGATTCGTCAACGCACGCGCCCGCGCCGGGCGCGGCATCCGATGAGGGTCGACTGATATGAAATGCAGCCATTGCCGGTCGTCGATGGAACTGATCCGCCAGGAATCAACCACCCGCAGTGTGCTGCGCTGGCACCGCTGCCCGGTGTGCGGCAGCGCGCACATGCTCTCCGAGCCGAACTTCGCCGGGGTGCCGTCGCCGATCGGCCCACTGGCGGCCCCGCAACCGCAGTTGCGCGCCCTGAGCACCGCCGTCAGCCAGGACTATTCCGGGCCGGAGCGCCGCGCCGCGCGCCGCCACTGGCTGCGCTGAGCGGGCCCGCCCTCGCCGCCCGCCTCCGACCGACCACCCACGGACCCTTGCCATGTTCCAGCCTCGTCACGGCCGCCTGGACCTGCGCGAACACCGAGAGCTGGCGGACCGGCTGTTGCTGGTCCCCGCCCTCATCGCGCTGATCACCGGGCTGTACCTCGCGCTGGCCGGTATTTGAGCGCCGCCGGCGCCGGGCGCCCGCGCCGGGCTCGCGCCGGATGCGTCGCGAAGGCCCGGCTGCGGGTTCGTTGCGCCCTCGCAGTAGCCAAACTGGGACGCAGTTCGCGTTTTTTTTCTCAGCCGGACGCCAACCCGGCCCCTAACTTGCACGGTCGAGTCTCAATCGGAAAACCGCCGGCGACCAACGGAACACGAGTGCAATGAACAGTCAGGAACATACCCTGCTCGGGGCATTCACCCGTCAGGATCTGGACGACGAGAACGTCGCCTACAGCGGCACCCTCGGCGTGAGTACGAACAACGCCGCACGCAACTTCCTGCCGGCCTTTCAGGACGCGGTAACGGGTGAGACCCACCTGTCGATGAACGCCGACGGCTCGCCGGCGATGGTCCACCTGCTGGACGGGTTGCCGGCCGACTGGGTGCTGGCCCGCGATCGCGGCGGC
>JBFHPX010000022.1:0-15491 GCA_041592575.1 Alcanivoracaceae bacterium | reverse complement strand
GATGTTATCCGTGATCGTACCAACCTTTATCGCGTTTCCAGCGATGGCAGTATCGAAAACAGTTATCGCCTTGAGGTGATTAACAAAACCCAGCGCGACCAGACCTTCAGGCTGTCGTTCCGCGGTCCCGAAGGGTTGGTCTGGAATGGTCCGGAGAGCATATTCATCCCGGCAGGCAGTCACGCCACGGTGGGTGTGACGTTGGGCTTTGATCCTTTCTATCACACAGTCGAAACCGGCACCGTCTGGTTCGTAATGGAGGACATTGATGAGCAAGGTATCCGTCGCGAGCGTGAATCCCGGTTCATCGCCGGCCGTCCCTGAGCAGCCCTGGTACAAGCAGGCCTGGGTGTGGTTCGTGATTGCGTTGCCGGCATCGTCGGTAGTGACCGGCATTATTCTGATCACGGTGGCGACAAAGAATGCCGATGACCTGGTGCTGGACGACTGGTATCGAGAGGGCCGCGGCACCAACCGCAGCATGGCGGCAGAAAATATGGCGGCAGATTTTGGCATTGGAGTGACTGCCGCAGCCACCGATGTCGGCACCCTGTTCCGTTTTCAGGCTGCCGCTGACATGGTCTGGCCGCAGCAACTGACACTGCTGTTGCGGCACCGCACACTGGCAGCTGAGGATCGTGAGTACAACCTGATCCATCAGCAAGGCGGCATCTACCAGCTTGATACAGCGTTGCCGCCGGGTAACTGGCATATCCGTATTTCGTCCGACGATGTCGGCTGGCGGTTGGCCGGACCGAGGCAGATTCGCACCGATGGTTCGCTGGAGATGGGAGTTAGCCATTGAAGCAGGATGTACATTGCTGGCACTGCGGCACGCCCAGCGCAAGACCAGTACTGGCGCGCACACCGGATGGAGAAGTGCCGGCCTGCTGTGCCGGCTGCGCTGCCGCGGTGGAAACCATTCATGGTCTCGGCCTTGGCGATTACTACTGCTTTCGCGGCGAACAACTGGCCAGCGTTCCTGCTGCCGGCGAGGAGCTGTCGCTTGCCCTGTTTGACCTGCCAGAGCTTGTTGCACCCTTTGTCGAAATCAGCGGCACGCAACGCACCCTGACATTGTCGCTCGATGGCGTCCATTGTGCCGCCTGCGTCTGGCTGATCGAACGCGCATTAAAGGAAATGCCCGGAGTCATTTCGGTATCGCTGAACCTGACCACCCTGCGACTGAAAGTAACCGGCACCGAATTCCGCGCCGGCGATATTGCCCGCCGCTTGCATGATCTCGGTTACCGCCCGCGCTTGCCAGTCCGGGAAACGCAGCTGAACGACGACCGTCGTGCCAGCCGGCAGTTGCTGGCCCGGCTGCTGGTGGCCGGACTCGGCAGCATGCAGGCAATGATGTATGCCGTTGCATTGTATCTCGGCGCATTTCGCGAGTTTGAACCACTATGGCGGGATTTTTTCCGTATTGCCGGGGTGCTGGTGGCAACACCGGTGGTGTTCTATTCCGGCTGGCCGTTTCTCAGCGGCGCCTGGAAGTCGCTGAAAGCCGGCATGGTCAGCATGGATGTGCCGGTGTCGCTGGCGATTCTGACGGGTTGGGCCGGCAGTGTTGCTTTTACTTTTAGCGGTGGCCAGCACGTTTATTTCGAGTCCATCGCCATGTTTGTTTTCTTTCTGTTGATCAGCCGCTGGATTGAACAACGCCAGCGCGCTGGTGTTGGCCGTCAGCTGGTGCAACTGCAACAGGGCCTGCCATTGGTGGTGAGACGTTGGCAGAATGATGCTTGGCAGCCAGTCCCGGCGGTGATGGTGAACAGCGGTGATCGGCTTCAGATTCGCAGCGGTGAGCTGGTGCCTGTGGACGGCCTGATCATCGACGGCAATGCCAGCATTGAGGAGGCCACCCTGACCGGCGAATCGGTGCCGGTTTCCCGTTGCCACGGAGAATCTGTGCATGCCGGCACAAAAATTTGCGAAGGCCTGATTGATATTGAGGCCAGCGGCCGCGCCAGCGACAGCCTGCTGGCGCGTATCGGCCGGACCGTGGATCAGGCAGTGGATCGCCGGCAAAGCGAAACACTTCGGTTCGAATGGATTGCCTCACGTTTTGTTACCGTCGTGCTGGCGCTGACCGTTATGACGCTTTGGTGGCACTGGAGCAGTGGCGCCACCATCGCCTTTGAACATGCCATCGCTGTGCTGGTGGTAACCTGTCCCTGCGCACTGGCACTGGCCGGACCATTAAGTATTTCTGCTTCAGTCAGTGCCGCCTTGCGTCATGGCGTGCTGATTGCCGACCCGCGCATGTTGCTGAAGGCACGGCAGGTCACCGACGTGATGCTGGATAAAACCGGCACGCTGACCCAGGCAGCGTTCGAGGTGGCGGAAACCCGTTTGCTGGCAGCGAACCGGAATGAACAGATGCTGCGTTCGATAGCCGCAGCATTAGAGGCCGGCTCGTCCCATCCGCTGGCAAAGGCGGTTCAGCAGCTGGACGTCAACAGTGATCTGATATTGACCGAACTTCAGCATCGCCGGGATGGTGTCAGTGGCATGTTCCGGAATCAGCATTGGCGTATTGGTCAGGCGCCCGCTGAGTTCGGCGGCGATGCCGGCCTGACGGATCTGGC
Organism: Alcanivoracaceae bacterium; assembly: GCA_041592575.1. GTDB lineage: Bacteria > Pseudomonadota > Gammaproteobacteria > Pseudomonadales > Alcanivoracaceae > PGZG01. Next base: position 12,897 of record JBFHPX010000022.1, on the reverse strand, counting down.
GCTGTACTGCGACGGGCAGCCGGTTTACCTGATTCGCCTGCATGATCCATTGCGCGAAGATGCCGCTGCAGTATGCCAGCAATTGTCCGCGGCCGGACTGCGGCTTCATCTTGCCTCCGGAGATCAGTCCGGCCCGGTTTCTGCGGCGGCTGCCGCGCTGTCCATTGATAGTTGGCGGGCCGGGTTGCAGCCAACCGAGAAAGCGCAGTGGATTGCCGATCTGCAACAGCATGGCCACCGGGTTCTGATGACCGGTGATGGCGTCAATGATGCACCGGCGATGTTGCGGGCGGATGTTGGCGTCGCCGTTGCCGACAGCAGCGCACTGGCAAGGGAGGCCGCTGGTATCTATCTGCTGCGCCCTCAGCTGGCTGCCCTGCCCTGGCTGCTGGCGCTGTCGCAACGCAGCCACCGAACGCTTCAGCAAAATACGGCCTGGGCACTTGGCTACAATCTTATTACGGTGCCGTTTGCCATGGCCGGGCTGATCCCGCCCTGGCTGGCGGCGATCGGCATGTCGGCCAGCTCGCTGCTGGTGACCTGGAACGCGGCAAGGATGGCGTCATGGAAATCCTGATTTTTCTGGTGCCGCTGGCGTCGGTGGTGGTGGCAATTGCGGTCTGGGCATTTATCTGGGCGCTGCGCCGAGGCCAGTTCGACGATCTCGACAGCCCGGCCTGGCGAATCGTTTTTGATGACCAGGAGCAACAACACAAAACTGACACTGACACTGACGAGGGCAACAGCAAGTGACACTGGCTGAATCCATTTCTGCTGCAGCCCTGCTGGCGCTGGCCGGCGCCGGACACTGTCTTGGCATGTGCGGCGGCATCAGTCTTGGCCTGTCCATGGCGGTGAACGAATCACAGCGGCGCGGCCGCAAGCTGTGGTGGTGGCAATTCCTGTTTGCGGCGGGAAGGGTCAGCACCTATTCCATACTTGGCCTGATTGCCGGCGGCATGGGCCAGTGGTTGCTGGACACCTTGCCGGCCGCAGGAGCGGTGGCGTGGCTGCTGTCAGCCGTGCTGATGCTGCTGGTGGGACTGATGCTGCTGGGCCACGATATCGGCCTGCGCGGGCTGGAAAAAATCGGCCTGAATGTCTGGCGGCGGATCCAGCCACTGACCACCTCGCTGGTGCCGATTCGCCATGCCGGGCAGGCTCTGCTGCTAGGTGTTCTGTGGGGCTTCCTGCCGTGCGGTTTGCTTTACACCGCGCTGGCACTGGCAGTATCCAGCGGCGATACCTGGCATGGTGGCACCATCATGCTGGTGTTCGGACTGGTCACCGTTCCTCCGGTAGCCATCGGCGGTGTCGCCACCGGCCTGCTCACCATTCTGCGCCGCCAGGGCTGGCGAAGGCTGACCGCGATCCTGACCCTGCTGATGGCTGGCTGGCTATTCTGGCAGGGGCTTTCCGGCGTCCATGGCGATCACGCGGGTCATGGCAATGACGGCTCTCAGGAAACGCCCGCACAGCAGCACCAACTTCACCATCATTGACGTGCATCAACACAGTCAGTGGTCGCCGCCCCATACTGGCGCCATCAAGACTGCGGGTGGCCGCGATGACCGAATGGAATACCGATCTGATACGTCGATACGGCAATCAGGGGCCGCGTTACACCTCCTATCCGACAGCACTTCAGTTCCATGAAGAAGTGACGGCCGATGATTACTGGCAGGCGCTGGAGCGCGGTAATCTGGCGCGCCGGCCGCTATCGTTGTACCTGCATATCCCGTTTTGTCAGCACGTCTGCTATTACTGCGCCTGCAACCGGGTCGTGACTGCCGATACCCGGCGGGCGGATCAATACCTGAAGCGGTTACTGCGCGAACTGACTATGAAAGCGGAGCGGGTCGACAGTCAGCGCCCGGTACTGCAGATGCACTGGGGCGGCGGTACACCCACCTACCTGTCTGACGCGCAGATGACCGAGCTGGTTTATCACACCGCCCGTCAGTTTCATCTGCTTGAGGATGATCGGGCCGATTATTCCGTCGAAATTGACCCGCGCACGGTAACCCAGTCACGCATCGGTCTGCTTCGCGGGCTCGGCTTCAACCGGGCCAGTCTTGGCGTGCAGGACCTCGATCCGCGCGTGCAGGAAGCGGTAAACCGGGTGCAACCCTACAGCATGATTGAGGAGGTATTCGGCTGGTTGCGTGACTTCGGCTATCGCTCGATCAACACCGACCTGATCTATGGCCTGCCCTGGCAATCGGAAACCAGCCTGGCTCGCACCGTGGAGCAGTTGCTCTGCCTGCGGCCGGAGCGTATCTCGCTTTACAACTACGCCCACCTGCCAGCCCGCTTCAAGGTGCAGCGGCAGATTAGCGAGCAAACCCTGCCATCAGCAGAAGAGAAGCTGCGGATGTTTTCCCGCGCCGGAGAAATGCTGGAGTCGGCTGGCTATCTGCTGATCGGCATGGATCACTTTGCCCTGCCCACGGATGCGTTGGCGCAAGCACAGCAAAGCGGCACCCTGCACCGCAACTTTCAGGGCTACAGCCTGCACGGCGATGCCGACCTGCTTGGTTTTGGCACCTCCGCCATCAGCGCGTTGGGCACCTTTTACGGGCAGAACCAGAAATCCATTGAGGAGTGGCAATCCGATATTGACGACAACCGCCTGCCGCTGGAGCGAGGCTACCTGCTAACACTGGATGACCAGATCCGTCGGGATCTGATCAGCACCCTGCTATGTCAGATGGAGGTCGACCTGGATGTCCTTTCGCAGCACTGGAACATTGATGCCCGCCAGTACTTCGGCCCGGAGCTGATGCAGATGAACCGACTGATGCAGGACGGTTTGGTGGAGTTTGACTGGAAAACGTTGCGCCTTACCGCCATCGGCAGGCTGCTGGCCCGGGCCGTGGCCATGGTTTTCGATGCCTGGCAGAGGGACGGCTTCAGGCGCCACTACAGCCGGATTATCTGACTGGCTGGATGTACGCCCCCGGGTATTTCTGTATACCCCGGGGGGATTTACCAGGAAAATGCCCCGGCAAGACTGTCTAAGAACGAAATCAGGAGCCTATAATGGAGACCACCCAGCTCCAGCTGGTCAGCAATACCACAGGACGATCTGCTATGTCGCAGCACCGCACTTCGTGCAATGAATGCAGCCTCAGCCCGATCTGCTTACCGCTTGCCGTATCAGTCGATGAGCTCAATGAACTTGAGGAGATCATGCGCCGCGGCCGACCGCTGAAGCGCGGCGAGCACCTGTTCCGGGCTTCCGATCAGTTCGAGTCCGTATTTGCTGTGCGCAGCGGTGCCGTGAAAACTTATGCCCTGTCTGAAGAGGGTGAAGAGCAGGTCACCGGTTTTTACCTGCCTGGTGAAATTGTCGGCATGGACGGCATCAGTACCGCACACCACATGAGTTCAGCGAAAGCCCTCGAAACCTCCTCGGTTTGCGAAATTCCGTTCTCCCGACTGGAAGACCTGTCCAGCAGGATTCCGTCCCTGCAGCACCATTTTTTCAGTCTGATGAGCCGGGAGATTCAGGCTGATCGCGAGCTGCATATGCTGCTCAGCAAGAAATCCGCAGATGACCGCATTGCCTCCCTGCTGCTCTCGCTTTCCGCACGACAGCAACGTCGCGGCCTGTCTGCCCAGCGTATCCGCTTGCCGATGTCCCGCTACGACATCGGCAACTACCTTGGCCTCGCGGTCGAAACCGTCAGCCGCATCTTCACGCGCTTCCAGCAACAGGGGATGCTTGCGGTTGAAGGCCGGGAGATTGAAATTCTCAACCGCGAAAGCCTGTGCGGCAATGGCCGTCTCAGGGCCTGACTCCCCTTTTTCTGACGGAATCTGACATGAAGCCTGTTGTTGTCCTGCTGGACAGTGAAATCAACGCGCCACAACCGGCGCTGGCCAAGGCGGTAGCGCTTGCCAAGAGCATGGGCGCCCCGCTGCAGCTTTACGTTAACGCCTATTCCAACGCGCTGGTCAGGGCCGTTGGCCCCAACCGTGAGCACCTTGACCGCGCCCGCGATAACATCATGCGCGGCTGGGAGAAGCAGCTGCGCAAGGCGCTGGACAAACTGGAAGCCCCCGACAGCGAGACCCATATTTTCTGGGATCAGGCTGAATCCGTGGCGCTGAAAGATTTCGTCCGCCGCACTGCCCCGGGGTTGCTGATTCTGCACCGGGTTCGCGAGCCGCTGCTGCAGCGGCTGGTGCTGACACCACGGGACTGGCGCGTGATCCGCAAGGCGCCCTGTCCGGTATTGTGCGTTGCCGAGACCCCATGGCCAGCGCAGCCCACCGTGGTTGCTGCGGTGGATCCGGACCATGGCCTGGATCACCCCGACACGCTGAACGACGATATTGTCAGCACTGCCCGTGAAATCACTGCCCGCATCAACGGGCAGATGCAGCTGGCCCATGTTGTCGAGTATCCGGATGAAACACTGATCATGCTTGCAGGCGAGGCGGTACCGGTATCCCTTTCCGATCTGGGTACCCTGCGCAGTCATTACCGGAAACGTCTGCATGATTGCGCCACCAGCTATGGCATCAGGGACAGTGACGCGGTGATGCTGGAAGGTGCACCCCACCGGGCGCTTGGCGAGTACATGGACAGCCACCCCGGAGTGCTGGTTCTGGGCACTGTCCATCGCGGTGCCATTCGCCGCCTGCTGCTGGGCAGTACCGCTGAACAGATTCTGCTACACAGCAATGCCGACATTCTGGTGGTCAAACCGGCGAACTTCAGCTCTCCCTGGCAGTCATCTTGATATGGGTCAAGCCGCTGTCATCCGGCAGCGCCATAATTCACCAGCGCAGGGGCCCCGTCGGCCCCTTACCGGATATCACCTGGAGCAGAATGTATGAGCGAATCCTCCTTCATCGACAAGATCCGTCGGCAACTGGAAGACTGGGACTACCAACTCGACCGCTTTGAGCATCGTGTTGATGACCTGAGTCACGAACTGCAGGACAAAGCCAAGCAACAGGTCTCGGAGTTTCGCAGCAAGCGCCGTGAGCTTGAGGGTCGTCTGGGCGAGCTGGAGAAAGCGTCCGAGCGCGCACTGGAAGATCTGCGTGACGGCATTGAACTGGCCTGGGACGGACTGAAAACCGGCTTCTATGCCGCTCGCAGTGAGTTTGAGAAAGACGACGATAAATAAACTGCTGTAATGGCCGCCTGCCTGTCATGTCAGTCACAGGCGAGCGGCCAATTCATGGCTACTGCCCTGCCCCTTCCCTGCGACGAAATACCAGCGTATCGGCATCTGAATCTGTCGCTGAAAAGGCGTAGCCTGCCTCGGCGAAATTCTCCAGACTGGCAGGATCAACGATATTGTTGCGGATTATCCACGCCGCCATCAGCCCCCGCGCTTTTTTGGCATAGAAGCTGATGATCTTGTATTTACCATTCTTCTCGTCCTCAAACACCGGCGTGATAATCCGGGCGCCAAGTGTTTTTGCCCTGATCGCACGAAAATACTCCTGCGATGCCAGATTAATCAGAACATTGACTCCGGCTTCATCCATGTCCTGTTTTAACAGTGTGGTAATGGTGTCACCCCAGAAGGCGTACAGATCCCGTCCAGCCGGATTTGTCAGCGCGGTACCCATTTCAAGGCGGTATGGCTGCATCATATCCAGCGGCCTGAGCAGGCCATAAAGCCCGGACAGGATGCGCAGCCGTTTCTGCGCCTGACTGATGTCCTTTGCCCTGAACTGCTCGGCCTGTAACCCGGTATAAACATCACCGCGGAACGCAAACAGTGCCGGCCTGGCGTTGGCAGGGCCGGGAACAGGCTGCCAGGCATGATTGCGCTCGACATTGAGGCGGGCAATGCTGTCGCTGATACTCATCAGCTTGCCCAGTGACGTGGCGCTGTGTTCGCGCAACAGCCTGTTGAGTGATTCACTCTGCGGCAGCAGGCGTGGCAGACTGGCGTCTACTGCAGGGATATCTGAGGTATAGTCCAGCGTCTTGGCGGGCGACAGCACAACAAACATCATCACTCCGGAATGTCTTCGGCGTATGGCAGGGGGAATTATACGGGATGGCTCAGATTCTGTTGTCACTGATTGTGTTCACGGCGGCACTGGTGCTGCTGGTAAACAGCTGGAGAGCCGAGAAACGTCTTTTTGCGGCCACTGCGCTGGTGGTCGTACTGACCGCCGGGGCTATTTTTGCCACTTTGATCTATCAGCAATTGACCGATCACAGCCTGTCTGACCCTGCGTTGGTCGAGGTGACTCTTGCCGAAGCCAAGCCAACCGAGAACGGCGTACGGCTGTCAGGCAAGCTGCAGAATCTCAGCGAGCAGCGCGTTTCAGCGGTGCAGCTGGAGCTTGTCGTCTCGCAGTGCCCGACTGACGATGACTGCAGCGAAATCGGCCGGGACAGCATCGATGTGGTGATGCAGATTCCACCAAATGGCAGCTATCCTTTTAATGCCGTTGCGCGAATCACCGGCCTCCGTGGCAAGCCTGACCTGCGCTGGCAGATTGAGCTGGTGAGCGTGACTACCTACTAGATCGGGGAAGCACTATGTTCGCACTGACACCCGGACAACCGGTTGAGATTGCCAGCGGTATCTGGAGATTACTGGCGCTCAACCCGGGGATGATGAGTGGCCCGGGCACCAACACTTACCTGATTGAGGACCATCAGGGTTTGGCCGTGCTCGACCCCGGTCCCGCAGATAGTCGTCATATCGACAATATCCTTCGCGCCAGCGCCACACTTGAGCGGCCTCTTACCCGGGTGCTGGTCACCCATACCCACCGCGACCACTCCCCGGCGGTGGCCTTGCTGCGTCCGCACTGTCGCGGTGAAGTGATTGGCCCGGATGTGCTGAATGATCCGTTGCAGGACGACAGCTGGGCACCGGACAGGGTGTTGGCTGACGGCGACCTGGTCGAACTCGGGCATCTGTCTCTGCGAGTGATCGCTACACCTGGTCATGTCAGCAATCATCTCTGTTACCTTGAGCGGCAGACTGGCCTGCTGTTCAGTGGCGACCACCTGATCAACGGTTCTACTGTGGTGATTGCGCCGCCATCAGGCTCCATGAGTGCCTATCTGCGCTCACTGCAGCGATTGTTGGACGAGACCATCAGTCAGATCGCTCCCGGGCATGGCGACGTGATCCACAATCCGGTGCAGACCATCGAAGCGACCATCGGCCACAGGTTGGCACGTGAGGAAAAAGTGTTTCAGGCGCTGCAGTCAATGCCGGGCAGCACCCCGGGCGATCTGGTTGCCAGAGTATACAGCGATGTGCCGGCATTCCTGCATGGCGTAGCCACGTTTTCCCTGGAAGCCCATTTGATCAGGCTGGTGGAAGATCAGCGCGCGGTCTGCTCGGAAGGCCGACACTACCGCGCGCTGTAACCGATCAGAGCCAGCCCTTGCGCTTGAAGTAGACGTACGGCGCCAGCCCGGCCAGCAACATCACCACTAGCGCGAACGGATAGCCGAGCTGCCAGTCCAGCTCCGGCATGATCCTGAAATTCATGCCGTAGACACTGGCCACCATGGTCGGAGGCAGAAACACCACTGCGGCAATAGAGAAGGTCTTGATCACCTGACTCTGCTTGATATTGATAAAGCCCTGCGCCGCCTCCATCAGGAAGTTGATCTTGTCGAACATGAAGGTGGTATGTGCCATCAGAGTGTCAAGGTCATGCTGCATCTCCAGACACTGGGCGCGTCGTTCGGTGTCTGTGCGAAGGTGACGCTGAATAAATGACACCGAGCGCTGGGTGTCCATCAGGCACAGTCGGATTTTTCCGCTTGAGTCCTCGAGCTTGGCCAGCCGGTCGATACTGTCTTCCAGCTCGGCATCCTCGTCCTCGAGCACATGGTAACTGACGTCCTCAAGTTGGCCATGGACATGCTCAAGAGAGTCAGCAAGATTCTCGACTTTCTGTTCAAGTATGCTGAGCAGAATATCCAGCGGTTCTTCCACCTTCACCCAGCCTCGGCGGGTGCGCATCCGCATCAGGCGGAAGTCGGCGATTTCGGTGTCGCGCAGGCTGACGAGGCGATCCGGTTGCAAAATCAGCGCTACCGAGGTGGTGCGGTGGCGACCTTCGCTGTAATGCAGAAACAGCGAGTGAACGTGAATGCCCTGCTCGTCAGTAAAATAACGGGCTGAAGCCTCGATTTCCTCGACATCGTCCGCATCCGGCAGCGGTGCGGTATAAATGGTTTCCAGAAGCGCCCGCTCTGCGTCATCCTCGCCAACCAGATCAATCCAGCGAGCGGCACCGAGACCTTCCGGGCGATCCATCGCGGACGGTAATTCCACCAGCGCGCCCTGGCGGATATCGAAGGTATGTAACATGCGAACTCCAGAGGCAGTAGCTGGCAATACTATAGCAGAGGCCGCCGAGTGATTGATGTGACAACAGCGATTAAAACCGCGTTTACCAGCCCGCCGCATGTCGAGACTGTACTGGGTGACGGTGCCCGGCTGTGGCTGTGGCATCTGCCTGAGGGGCGTGTGCCTGAGGCACTGATGGATCGCCTGATGACAAGCCTTGAGTGGGAGCAACCGGAAATCCGCCTGTTCGGGCGCTGGCAGCGCATTCCACGGTTACAGCACTGGTGTGCAGATGAGGGGGTCTCTTATCGATACTCTGGCCGGACGTTGCCTGCCGCACCCTGGACACAGGAACTTGCCTGCTTGCGTCAGCTGACCGAACAGCTGACCGGGCTTTCCTTCAACAGCGTGTTGGTTAATCTCTACCGGGATGGTCAGGATGCCATGGGCTGGCATGCCGACGACGAAGCGGAACTGGGGCCTGAGCCATGGATTGCGTCCTGGTCATTCGGCGCCAGTCGGGACTTCTGCTTGCGGCGCAAGGGCGAGAGCAGGATCCGCCACCGTATCACGCTGGAACACAGCAGCATGCTGTTGATGTCGCCAGCAGTGCAGCATCACTGGCAACATGCCCTGCCCCGTCGTCAGCGCGTCAGCCAAGCCCGTCTCAACCTGACTTTTCGACGAGTGCTGCCTCAGGCTGCAAAAAGGGTTTCAAGTGGTCGCGGCTTTTCGACCCCGTAGCCCTGCACATAATCCACCCCGATTTCTGCCATCAACCCGCGAATCTGGTCATTTTCGACATACTCGGCAATGGTGCGCTTACCCATCAGGTGCCCCATCTCGTTGATTGAGCGCACCAGCGCCAGATCTGCCGGATCATCGGCGACATCGCGAATAAAGCTGCCATCAATCTTGATATAATCCACCGGCAGATGCTTCAGATGACCATAAGAAGCCAGCCCGGAACCGAAATCATCCAGTGAGAACCGGCAGCCAAGCCCCTGCAACTCTCGAATAAAGTCAGCGGCATCTTCGAGGTTGGAAATGGCGGCGGTTTCGGTTACTTCAAAACAGATACGGTCACGCGGCACCGGGTATAGCTGGAACATTTCGAACAGAAACTCCAGCAAGGATGTGTCGTTGAGCGAGTGACCGGAAAGGTTAATCGAAAGATGGTCAATCTTCTCAACTGCCCGCGGATTGGCATGCATCCAGCGCAAAACATTAGATACCACCCAGCGATCCACCGCATGCATGCGGTTATAGCGCTCAGCGGCATGCATAAACTCGGAAGGTGCGATCAACTCACCTTCATCACCGGAAATCGAAATCAACACTTCATAAGCGGGCAAGGCGCTGGTGTCGCTGGTGTCTTCAATGCGTTGACAACGAAGCATTAACCGGTTCTCTTCAATCGCTTCATTGAGACGAGTCACCCAGGCCATGATGTCATCACGCTTCACCAGCTCCTTGTCGTCAACGGCATAACGCTGCAGGCGGTTACGTCCCGACTCCTTGGCGGCGTGACAGGCACCATCGGCATTGCGCATCAGTTCCGCTGCCGTGGTTGCCGGATTATCGCGCTGTACCAGGCCACAACTCACGGTGATGGAAAACGGCTTGCCGCCGCAGACAAACCGTTCGTTGGGGATGCGGCGGCAGAGCTGTTCCGCTGCCCGCAGCGCCGCCTCGGCAGGCAGGTCCTCCAGCCAGATCGCAAATTCATCCCCGCCCAGACGAGCGACAAGCGTTCCGGGAAATTGCTCCTTGAGCAAGGTGCTGAACTTCACCAGCAATTCATCTCCGGCCTGAGGGCCGGCCAGATTGTTGATCACCTTGAACTGGTCGATATCAACATGCAGCAAGGTGCCATGCTGCTTTCCGGCGGCCAGACGCTGGCGCAATCGGCGCTCGAATTCGCGCCGATTGATCAGATCACAAAGGTCATCGTGGGTGGCTTGGTGAGCCATCTGGTCATAAACCTTTTGCACCATGCTCTCCAGGCCACGATCAACTGCCGGAGCGTCGAGATTGTCGATCTGCTGCATCTGCCCGGATGCAAGCCGCTCGGCAAACTGGTCAAGGCTGTACTCTGTCACCTTCATGCCCTGATGATTGACGAATACGAAGGTCTGCTTTTCCATGTCGGTCCATGCCAGACGCACCATCTGGTCCTGACCGTTATCAAAATAGCTGAACCAGTCACCGACATCGTGACGTTGTGCTCTCCGTGCCCAGCGTTGCTCTATCTCTCCCTGGGCTTCTGCATTGCTGCTCGCGGCCTCCTCAACCAGTCCGGCTGGCACTTCGACCATATCCGGCGGCTGCTGTTCGCGGGCCTTGCGAGAAAGCAGGTCGCGCAGTTCCGAGATCAGTCGCGCATTCTGCATCTGGGTATGATCCACCTGACCCAGTCCGGCCTTGATCGAGGCCAGAATCGCCGTCAGATCTTCCTGCACTGGCACCTGATCCACCGAACGGATCATCCGGTCAATAACACCGAGGTACTCGTGCCAGTCACGACTGTCCCGGCCGCTGCGCAGCAGGGTTTGTATCAGCAACTGACGCCAGCCGGCATCAATCAGACTAAGCACGGCCTTGGGAACTGTCTTGCCTCCAATGCGTCGCTCAAGCGCCTGATTGACCTCTCGACGTGCCACCACCACCTTGTAGCGGCCATCGCAGCTCTCGGTAACCCGTTTCATGTTGCGCAAATAAAGCGTTTGCTGTCTTTCTGCCAGACGATCCAGCTTTTGCAGCGACTCGCTAAAGATGCCGGTATCATCATCAAACCCGCTGAGAATGGATTGCACCTCCTGGTCAATCTCGCTTTCATGCGCCTGCAGGTTGGCACTGCCACGGACGCCAAGATGGGCTATCCGGTTAAGCATCTGCCGGGCTGGATGCGCCTCCTCCTGAAGAAATGAGTCATCATTGAGCAAAAGACGGAGAAACGGCACTTCCAATTTGCGAATGGCGCCACGGACACGGTCGCTCAGTGCCGGGTTAGCCAGAATCCCGGCAAACAGGTTATGAATTACATCAACAGCGGCCTGCGCATCATGGTCAAGATGAACTTCATCCTGATCGCCCTGAAGCGCCTGCTTGACCCGCATTGGCAGCGGAATATCAACATCTTCGTGAAAGGAACGCTGCAGCTGGTTGAGCGTTGCATCGAGCTGTTCTTCGGCGACCGGAGCAAACGGGATGCCTGCCCGCTGTACCGCGGTTTTATGCCTTGCCGCCTCCACCGAATGACTACTCAAAAGCTTTCTGACTGTTTCATAGGCATGTTTGGCAATATGTTGCTGCAATGCGAACTGCCGTGCAGCCAGACTCGACGCCGAATTCGCACTTTGGCGGATGGCGCTTGCCCCCGCCGCTGCCGCGGCGGCCGGAGAAATATCCTCTGGACCGTCTGCCGGAGCTGTCGCCGCCACTGCAGCCGAAGCTGCTGCATTACTGTTCCCAGCATCAACGACTGCGCCCGACTTATCACCTGCGTCGGCAACCACAGATTGATTTTCGGCTTTGGCTGGCGCAGGCGCGACAGGATGAGATTGATTGTACCGCTCACTGATGTAACGACCGACATCAAGATCCACCAGCACGCCATTTCTGGCCAGCGACTGATTACAGTCCCGGTAGAAGTCCTGCAGATGATTAATTACCGTTTCATCAAATGTGGCGAGGATGACCCGGTCTGTTTTCTGCTTCAGCGGCAACAAACGCAACGACTCGCCAAAAGCGTTGCAAAATGTCGACGGATGCAGCGGGTTTTTGCGGGCGCTCAGGGATATGGCAAACAGCTCATCAAATCTAAGCTGGAGATGCAGCAGCTCCTCATTGAAATGACTCTCCGCCCTGGAAGCCATTACTTTCAGCGTCAACCAGTCTTCAAAAATATCCTTGTCCACCAATGACAGCTTGCCATTGTTATGGTCCTCCCGTGACGTCGCAGGGGATTGACTGGCAAGGCCATGGGAAAGCTGTTCCAGGGTCTGGCTGCTGCGAGCGACAAAGTTGCGCGATAACGAGGCTGCATTCTGGCCGAGCAGTTTTGCGGCTTCGAACCACGGATGCTGGGCCTCGTTTGTCGTGGCCTTGTCTGCCATGGCAAGCAGGGCCTCCCGAGCCACCGGGAAAAACACTTCCAGTCGGGTCAGGCAAAATCGCCGGGTAATGTCGAGAAGCTCGGTGGCAGCTTTTCTGGCCTGTTCACGATTCAGGGTCGGCTGTCGTGTCGACGGCTCATGCTCGCTGTCGATCAGGCTTCGGACATGATTCTGAACCGCCAGAAGACTGGTGGAGTCAGGCGCAACAAACGCCAGGCCGAGATCCGAGCCCATTTTACGGGCCAGTCGCGCCCTCAGGGTTACCGACCGGGTTCCTCGCAAACCCTGAACATCTATCGAGACCGTCAGGGCATCTCCGTGCTGCAGGGAGAGCGCCAGCGTTCTCTCTGCCGATGGCAAGGTAACCAGCATTCCGCCCAGACAGAAATCACGGACCTGACATGGCCGGTCGGCAAACTCGCCGTTGCTGAGTCGCGCCGGCATATCAACGGTACGACGGATGTGCGCTCGCTGGT
>JBFHPX010000021.1:0-15553 GCA_041592575.1 Alcanivoracaceae bacterium | reverse complement strand
CCACAAGATTTTCAATGCCGACTGGATCATCGATGGTGAGCAGCAGGACATCAGTCTGTTCGGCATGATTCGCAATACTTTCAAGCAAAGCCCTGAAGGTGTTTTGTCGGCCTACAAGGACAATGCCTCGGTGATTGCCGGTTCAACGGCGGAGCGATTCTTTGCTGACCCGGATTCACAGCAGTACCGCTTTGTCGAGGAGCCGGTGCATATTTTGATGAAGGTGGAGACCCACAATCATCCCACCGCCATTGCCCCGCATCCCGGCGCTGCCACCGGCTCCGGTGGTGAGATCCGCGATGAAGGCGCCACCGGTCGTGGCTCGAAACCGAAAGCCGGCCTGACCGGCTTTTCGGTTTCAAACCTGAATATTCCCGGCTTCCGTCAGCCGTGGGAGCAGGATTACGGCAAGTCGGACCGGATTGCTTCGGCGCTGGATATCATGATCGAAGGCCCGATCGGTGGTGCAGCGTTTAACAACGAATTTGGTCGGCCGAATATCAACGGCTATTTCCGCACCCTGGAAATCGAGGCACCAGGTGTCAGCGGTGATGAAATGCGTGGTTATCACAAGCCAATCATGATCGCCGGTGGCGTTGGCAATATTCGCGAACAGCATGTCGAGAAACATCGCATTCCAGCCGGGGCAAAAATTATTGTGCTTGGCGGGCCGGCATTGCTGATCGGCCTTGGTGGTGGCGCGGCCTCATCAATGGCCTCCGGACAAAGCGCGGAAGCGCTGGATTTTGCCTCGGTGCAGCGCGATAACCCGGAAATCGAACGTCGTTGTCAGGAAGTGATTGACCGGTGCTGGGCCTATGGCGAGCGCAACCCGATTATTTCCGTTCATGACGTTGGTGCTGGCGGCCTCTCCAATGCCTTGCCGGAGCTGGTTCACGATGCCGATCGTGGCGCTATTCTCGAACTGCGCCGGGTGCCCTGCGATGAGCCGGGCATGAGTCCGGTGGAAATCTGGTGTAACGAGGCGCAGGAGCGTTATGTGCTGGCGGTCAGTGGCGAAGATCTGCCGCGCTTTGAAGCCATCTGCCAGCGCGAAAGGGCGCCCTTTGCGGTGCTCGGCGAAGCCACTGAAGAGGAGCATCTGAAAGTTGGCGACGAGCTGCTTGGCGAGGCGCCGGTGGACTTGCCGATGAATGTGCTGTTCGGCAAGCCGCCGAAAATGCGGCGCGAGTTTGATCGTGCCGACTTTGTCCGCCAGTCGTTCTCGCTATCCGGCATTGAATTACGTGAAGCGGTACAGCGTGTACTGCAGCTGCCGACGGTGGCGAGCAAGAGCTTCCTGATTACCATCGGCGACCGCTCGGTAACCGGCCTCGTCAATCGCGAGCAGATGGTTGGCCCCTGGCAGGTGCCGGTGGCGGACTGTGCGGTGACCGCCAGTGGTTATAACGGCTATACCGGTGAAGCCATGGCCATGGGTGAACGTACACCGCTGGCGCTGATCAATGCCGCCGCGTCCGGGCGCATGGCGGTGGCGGAATCGATTACCAATATTGCCGCTGCCGACATTGGCGAACTTGGCAACATCAAGCTGTCCGCCAACTGGATGGCCGCCGCCGGTCATCCGGGTGAAGACCAGAATCTGTTTGATACCGTGCGTGCGGTCGGCATGGAACTGTGTCCGGAGCTCGGTATTGCTATTCCGGTGGGCAAGGATTCGTTATCCATGCGCACCCTGTGGCAGGATCGCGGTCTGAAGAAATCAGTTACCGCACCGTTGTCGCTGATCGTGTCGTCGTTCGCACCGGTACGGGATATTCGCAATACCGTGACCCCGCAGCTGCGCACGGTGCCGGACTCGGTGCTGCTGTTGCTGGATCTCGGTCGCGGTCAGAATCGTCTTGGTGGTTCGGCGTTGGCGCAGGTGTTTGGCCGCGTCGGTGAGGAGGCGCCGGACCTGGATGATCCGACGCTGCTCAGCAATTTTTTCAGTGTCACTCAGGGCCTGCTTGCCGAGCAGCGTTTACTGGCTTACCACGATCGCTCCGATGGCGGCCTGTTCGCGTCGCTGGCGGAAATGGTATTTGCCGGTCGCGTCGGCGCTGATCTGGTGCTCGACCATATTGCCGGTGATGGCGAGGAAGCGCTTGCAGCATTGTTCGCCGAGGAGCTCGGTGCGGTGATTCAGGTCCGCGCTGAAGACGCCGACTATGTGATTGCCTGTTACGCTGAAACCGGTCTTGGAGAATGCATTCACCGCATCGGCGAGCTGAATGCGGAAGATGTGGTTCGGGTCCGCCTCGGCGGTGCCATTTTGCTCGAGTCGCCGCGCCGCGACCTGCATCGTATCTGGGCCGAAACCAGCTATCGTATTCAGGCGCTTCGGGATAACCCGAACTGCGCACAGCAGGAGTTTGATGCCATTCCGGACGCCAATGATCCGGGCCTGAATGTGCGTCTGACCTTTGACATGAGTGAGAATGTTGCAGCGCCCTTTATCGGCGGCGCCCGGCCTAAGCTGGCGATTCTGCGCGAGCAGGGTGTCAACGGTCATGTCGAGATGGCGGCAGTATTCCAGCGCGCCGGCTTTGATGCCTATGACGTGCACATGAGCGATCTGCTGGCCGGTCGCGCGAAACTGTCCGATTTCCTTGGTCTGGTTGCCTGCGGTGGTTTCTCCTATGGCGATGTGCTCGGAGCCGGTGAAGGCTGGGCCAAGACCATTCTCTATAACGCCGCGCTGCGTGATGCCTTCACTGCGTTTTTCGCTCGTCCTGATACTTTCGCACTGGGTGTCTGCAACGGCTGCCAGATGCTGTCGGCACTGAAGGAGCTGATTCCCGGCACGGACCACTGGCCGCGCTTTGTTCGCAACCTGTCCGAGCAGTTCGAGGCGCGCACGGCGCTGGTGGAAATCACCCGTTCACCGTCGATCTTCCTTGATGGCATGGCCGGCACGCGTTTGCCGATTGCGGTGGCGCACGGTGAAGGCCGTGTGGAAATCAGTGATGCCAACTTTCAGGCCTGTGTCGACCAACAGCTTCTGGCGCTGCGCTTTATTGATTCGTTCGGCAACCCGGCAGGGAATTATCCGGCCAACCCGAACGGCTCGATTGCTGGTGCCACCGGTTTCACCACTCCTGACGGCCGCGTCACCATCATGATGCCGCACCCTGAGCGGGTGTTCCGCGTGGTCCAGCAGAGCTGGTGCCCGGATGAATGGAAGCAGTTCGAGAACGCGCCCTGGTTCCGCATGTTTGCCAACGCCCGCAAGTGGCTGGGTTGAACCGATGACAGAAAAAACCTGGGGTCCGTTCGAGCTGCTGGCTGGCCATCAGGGCGAGGTGCCGGAAACGTTCGTCATTCGCCGTCGTATTGCTGGCGCCATGCAGCAATTGTCCGAGCGACTGATTCGCGTAGAGGCGGATGATGCCGATCTCGAACAGTGGGCCGGCACGCTGGAAAAGCTGGTCGCGCAGGTCGGCACGCCGCCACGGCGCAACACCCGTGAGGCCAACCGGCGCCTGTTTACCGGGCAGGCCAGTAGCTTCGATGTGTTTGACATGATGGACTATGACCCGATGGGCGGGCTGTCCAATCCGATTGCACCGCAGCTGCGCTGGGTCAGTGAATCCGCCGAGGGGGTTGAAGGTGTGATTCGTCTTGGCGAGCACTATCAGGGTCCGCCAGGCCGTGTGCATGGCGGTGTCATTGCCTGGATTCTTGATGCCTTGCTATCGCGCGCCATGCATGCGGCGCTGAAGATCGGTGTCACCGGCACCCTGAATATTCGCTATATGGCCTCCACGCCAGTCGATACCGAACTGCGCTGCACGGCAAAGCTGGTCCGTATGGACGGCCGCAAGATGTTCATCGAAGGTGCGATCTTCCATGGCGAGCAGCAGACAGTGCAGGCAGAGGGCATTTTCCTGCAACCGGATTTCAGTAAACGCAAATGAAGCTGTTCAAACTCTGCTTTTATGTGCCTGAGAGTGATGCAGATGCGGTCAAGCAGGCGGTGTTTGCCGCTGGCGCCGGTCGTATCGGCAATTATGACTGTTGCGCCTGGCAGGTGCCGGGGCAGGGCCAGTTTCGTCCGCTGGCGGGCAGCAATCCGCATATTGGTGTTCAGGGCGAGATTGAAACGGTGATGGAGTATCGGGTCGAGATGATCTGCACCGAACAGTGCCTCGCTGCAGCACTGGCGGCCCTGCGAGCAGCGCACCCTTACGAAGAGCCGGCCATTGATGTCTGGCGGCTGGAATCAGTCTAGTTTTACACTTCTTCGGGTTTTGCCGGCTGGCCGACCCAGGCCAGAATTTCCTCACTCCGACGTTGTACCAGAGCGCGTCCTTCGGCGATGGCCTCATGGGCCCGGTGAAAATCCATCAGGGCAAAATCCTCGAGCTGCGGTAGCAGTGAGATTTCGGCCGGATCGCCGACCATGCGGCTGCGGGTGATACGGTCCTGCATGATGTTGATACTGGCGGAAACCACATCAAGCAGACCGGGTTCCGCGGTCGGATCATCACTTGGGCTGAACACATAATCAGCCAGTTTCTGCCATAGGCCATGATCTACCTTGCTGTGATCGGCTTCCTGCTCGGCAGCATCGCGACTATGGCGTGGCATATGTGCACCGACCAGCTGGGCGTTCAGGTTCACGGCAATCACGATATCGGCGCCAAGAGCACGACAGGCGGATACCGGCACCGGGTTAACCAGACCGCCATCCAGCATCCAGCGATCTTCTACCTGTACCGGGGAAAATACCCCGGGCAGGGCGCAGGACGCCCGGGCTGCACGTAGCACCGGGCCGCGGCGAATCCAGACCTCGCGGCCGCTCTGCATTTCCGTGGCGACGGTGACGAATTTCTTTTCCAGCTCTTCGATGTTCGGGTTGCGATGCTTGTCGCGGAAGAAGCCAAACAGCTTCTCGCCCTTGACCATTCCTCCGGCAAGACTGAAATCGAGCAGACCGAAAACGTCGCGCATGGTCAGGGCTTCGACCCATTCGGCAAATTCGTCAAGTTGGCCGGACACATAGACTGCGCCAACCAGAGCGCCGATCGAGGTGCCGGCGACCACCTGAGGTCGCACGCCGAGCTTTTCCAGCTCCTGAATCACGCCGATATGGGCCCAGCCGCGGGCCGAGCCGCTGCCCAGTGCAAGGCCAATTACCGGTTCATGATTCATTGCTGCTCTCCGATCAGACAAACTGCAATATCACCGCTCATGCGCACCTGACAGCGTCGTAAAACTTCCCGCTGCTGATCCGCCGACATCCTTCCCCATTGGCTGATTTCCCTGCCGGTACGGAAGCAGCCGACGCAGATATCGTCGGCATCCAGCGCGCAGATGCTGACACAGGGGGAGGGGACGATATCAATTGAATCAGTTGCTGTGGTAACGCTCATCGACCTTCAGCTCTTTGCTGTAACGCTTGCCATTCTCGACATAATGCATGGCGCTCATTTGCAGCATCATGCGTTGCCCATCGCTGATCGGCTTGACGATTTTTGCTGGCGAGCCGAGCACCAGTGATCCGTCCGGAATTTCCATGCCTTCGGGTACCAGGGCGTTGGCGCCGATAATACAGTGCTTGCCAATCTTGACCCGGTTCAGCACCACCGCATTGATGCCAATCAACGAGTAATCGCCAATTTCACAACCATGCAGCATTACCTTGTGGCCGACGGTAACACCTTTGCCGATGGTCAGCGGGGTGCCGGGGTCGATATGCAGCACCGAGCCGTCCTGAATATTGCTGTCATCGCCGATACGGATCACATCATTGTCGGCGCGCAGCACGCAGTTGAACCAGATACTGACGTTGTTGCCCAGCTCGACCGAGCCTATCACGGTGGCATTTTCAGCAATCCAGCAATTGTCACCGGTTTCAAGCCGGCGATCTCCGAGGGTGTAAATCATGCGTGTCTCTCAGGCAGATTCTTCGAACGGGATGTCAGCGTCGAACACATTGTTGAGCAGGTCAAGGATCATGAAGGCAGTCAGGCCCCAGATACGCTTGCCGTCATAGTGGTAAGTGGGGATGCGGAATTTCTTGCCGTAGAAATCGATCGGGCTGGACAGGTCCGGCCGGGTATCGAGGAAGAACTCCAGCGGCACGCGGAAAATCTGGTCAATTTCACGCTCCTCGGCCAGCAGGACCACATCGTGGGGAACAATGCCAACAAAGGGGGTGACCTTCATTCCGAACCGGGACGCCAGCGGCGATAGCTGGGCGACCACCTCGACTTCTTGCGGAGACAGGCCGACCTCTTCATGGCTTTCACGTAACGCCGTGCTGAGCAGGTCGCGATCCACCGGGTCGCGCTTGCCGCCGGGAAAGGCAACCTCTCCGGCATGGGTGGGCATGCCGGCGGAGCGCACCGTCAGGATCAGCTCCGGATCGGGGCGGTCGGTGAACGGCATCAGCACAGCCGCCTCCGGCAGCCGTACCGGGAAGTCCCGCAGCTGGTAGTCCTGAAGCTTGTGTCGGAGCAGATTCAGCCTGTCCACAGTGCACCTGTTTTCGCTCTGGAGCCGCGTCGCCGCCATCTGGCAGCTCAGTCAATCGTATGAGTTTTCAAACGGCAGTTTGAACGCCCGATGGACCGTCGGCAAGGCCAAAAGGTTCATCGCCGGTTACCCCGCCAGGCAGGGCATCGGGTTACACTGCCGGTTCAGCGAGGAGGCGTCATGAAGTATTGCAGCCAGTGCGGCAGCGAGCAGATCCGCTTTGATATTCCCGAGGGTGACAATCGTCCGCGTTACTGGTGCCCGGACTGCAGCACTATCCATTACCAGAACCCGAAAATTATCGTTGGTGCAGTACCGGTGTGGCAGGGCAGGATTCTGCTGTGCAAACGTGCCATTGAGCCGCGCAAGGGCTACTGGACCCTTCCGGCCGGCTTTATGGAAAACGGCGAAACCATGCAGGAGGGCGCCGCCCGGGAAACCTGGGAGGAAGCCTGCGCCAGTGTCGCGGTGAAAGACCTTTATGCCATGTACAATCTGCCGCACATCTATCAGGTGTATATTTTCTTTCTCGCAGACATGATTAATGGCGAGTACGGTGTTGGTGAAGAATCCAGCGACGCCGGTTTGTTTCGGCCCGAGGACATTCCCTGGGATCAGCTTGCCTTCCCCACGGTTGGCCGGACGCTGAAGTATTTCGTTGAAGACATGAAAACCGGGCAGTATCCGGTCAGGGTGCAGGATATTGCACCGCTCGGGCGCAAGCCCTCAGAAGACTGATCAGGCCCCATCACAAGAAAAACAGGGAGAATCGAATCATGTCCCGTTATTTTATTGCCGTCTTTGTGCTGATGTTGCTCGCAGCCTGCTCGGACACACCGGAATCACCGGCGCCGGTCGTCGACACTGACATCCCGGCGCGACCGGTGTATGACGAAGAGGTCGTCAAGCAGCAGGCCGCTCAGGCGCTGCTGCCGTTCAAGCAGCAGCTGATGCAGGCGCTGCAGAGCGGTCTTGAGCAGGGCCCGGCGCAGGCTATTGATGTCTGCCGATTGCAGGCACCAGCCATTGCCGCGGCGGCCAGTGTTGATGGGGTGACTATTGGTCGTACCAGCTTCCGTCTGCGGAATCCGGACAATGCGCCGACGGTCTGGCAGCAGCTCGGACTACGTCACTATCTGCAAAGCGAGGACCGCGAGCCGATGCTGATCGATCTGGAAAATGGCCAGCTGGGTTACATGGAGCCGATTGTCACAGAGCCGATGTGTCTGGCCTGTCATGGCAGCGAGCTGTCTGTCGAAGTGAAAGATGCATTGGCGGCGCAGTATCCCGCCGATCAGGCCAGCGGGTATGCAGCCGGCGACCTGCGCGGGATTTTCTGGGTGACATTGCCGGTACATTAACGATTGTCGGCACAGTAAAATCACGCCGTGATCTGGTCAGGTCATGTCGACCATGCTGATATGTCGAGCACGCACTGCCTTCACCATGTTGTCCTTGACCTGCAGGATTTCCAGCAGGTAGTCGCCAATACGCAGTGAGGTATTGCTGTCGGGAATATCCTCGAGGTGTTCGAGGATCAGGCCGTTCAGGGTTTTCGGTCCGTCAGTGGGCAGTTCCCAGCGTAGCGCCTTGTTGATGTCTCGCAGGTGCGCAGTGCCGTCAATTACCAGGCTGCCGTCATCCTGAGGGTGGATTTCGTTACTGGAAGCAGCCAGATCCGTGGTGAACTCGCCGACGATTTCCTCAAGAATATCTTCCAGCGTGATCAGGCCAAGCACGTCACCGTACTCGTCGACTACCACGCCGATACGTCGCTTTACATTCTGGAAGTTGATCAGCTGCTGATGCAGGGGGGTGCCTTCCGGCACATAGTAAGGCTCCACGGCATACTGCATGATTTCCGATTTGTTGATCTCTCCACGCAGCAGCAGGCGGGTCATTTTGCGCAGGTGCAAAATGCCGACCATATTGCCGGGGTCACCACGATATACTGGCAGGCGGGTGTGCTGCGAGCTGCGCAGGGTCTCAATGATTTCATTGATGTCTTCGTCAATATCAATGCCAACCATTTCGTTGCGCGGAATCATGATGTCTTCAACGGTGGCTTTCTCGAGGTCGAGAATGCTCAGCAGCATGCGCTGGTGAGCTTCGGGAATCAGATCGCCTGCCTCGTTGACCACCGAGCGCAGTTCGTCGGCGGACAGATGATCACTATGGGGCTTTTCCGTGTTGACGCCGAGTATGCGCAGTATCCCGTTGCCAATGCCGTTGACAAACCATACCAGCGGGGTGAACAGCAGATGCAGCGGTTTTAGTATCAGGCTGGCGGGAAAGGCAATTTTTTCCGGACGCAGGGCGGCGTAAGTCTTCGGTGTGACTTCGGCAAAAATCAGCATGACGATGGTAATGAATACCGGCGCCAGCGCGGTGCCGAGCTCGCCAAACCAGTACAGGCCAAGCAGGGTAGCCAGCGTGGCAGCAGCATTGTTGACGAAGTTGTTGCCGATCAGGATAACGCCAAGCAGGCGGTCCGGGCGCTTCAGCATTTTTTCCACGCGCAATGCCGCCCGGTGACCCTGGCGGGCAAGATGGCGCAGTTTGTAGCGGTTCAGCGCCACCATGCCGGTTTCGCTGCCGGAGAAAAAAGCGGAGAGCAGGATCAGTACAACGATGGCGCCGAGCAATAACGCCGGATAGGAGCTGTCCAAGAAAAATGCCTGTGGCTTGCGGTCTGGCTATTCTCACGACTGCCTTTTCAGGCTGTCAAGGGAAACGGCGGTTTAACCGCGCTTGAGAATGATTTCCAGCACCAGCTGGGAGCCGAAAAAACCCAGCAGCAGCAGGGCAAAGGCAATCACAGTAAGGCGTACCGCGGTGACGCCGCGCCAGCCGAGCAGGTGATGCCCTGCCAGCAGGCCGATAAACAGCACGGCACTGATCAGGGTGAAAACCGTCTTGTGTGCCACTTTCTGCGCAAACAGGTCCTCGACAAACATGAAGCCTGCACCAATGGCGAGCAGTAACAGAATGACGCCGGCCCAGAGCAGCTCGAACAACATGGTTTCCATCACCTGAATCGGCGGGAACAGGCGCATGACGCCGCGGATATGACCTTGCTTCAGCTGGTAGTGCTGGAGCAGTACCAGAATGCCGTGGCAGGTGGCGATGGCCAGAACAGCGAAGGCGAGGATGGCTGACAGCACATGCAGGCCGAGTCCGTGCTCCAGCGGATGCGGCTGATAGCCGGTCTGGATAAACAGGGCCGCCGGAATGATCACGGCATTGAACGGGAATACCATCAGGCTGACCCATTCCAGCCGCCGGTACAGGTTCGAGAGGATGACAATGGCAGCGCCGGTGGCGCCGATCAGCGAGGCCATCGGGAACAGGCCAAGACGAACGCCACCATCGGCGACGATGACATGCCACAGAGCGCAGGCATGGAACAGTAGCGCCAGTGTGCCAAGGCCGAGGAAGCTCAGGCGCTGCGGGGTGCCGCTGCTGCGTAGCTGCCGTGCGGCCAACAGGCTGGCGATCAGATACAGGGTAGTGGCGACCAGACCGGTCCAGATTGCGGTTGTCATCGTCTTCCTCGAACAGGCGCCCGCCAACGGGCGCCACAGCGGGCCTGAGTGTGTCACAGGGTCGTTACTATTTGAAGGCGCGGCATGACGCCGGTGCAGCCCCGTGGCTATAATCGCCGGCCTACTGGAGGAAGCATCCGATGTTCGAGAATCTCACCGAGCGCCTTGGCGAATCCCTGCGTGGCCTGACCGGCCAGAGTCAGCTGACCGAGGACAATATCCGCGACACCCTGCGAGAGGTGCGTAAGGCCCTGCTCGAGGCGGACGTGGCGCTGCCGGTGGTCAAGGACTTTACCGAGCAGGTCAAGGAGAAGGCGCTTGGCGCCGAGGTCCTGAAAAGTCTGAATCCGGGCCAGGCGTTCGTCAAAATCGTCAACGACGAAATGATTCATGTGATGGGCGACAGCAATGTCGGCCTTGATCTGGCGGTCAAGCCGCCGGCCGTGATCCTGATGGCGGGCCTGCAGGGGGCCGGCAAGACCACCTCGGTGGGCAAGCTGGCGCGGTTTCTGAAAGAGCGGGAAAAGAAGAAGGTCATGGTGGTGTCCGCCGACGTTTACCGTCCGGCGGCGATTGACCAGCTTGGCACCGTAGCGAAAGAAGTTGGTGCCGAGTTCTTCCCCTCCAGCACCGATCAGGACCCGGTCGCCATCGTCAATGGCGCGCTGGATGAAGCCCGTCGCCGCTATATGGATGTGCTGATCGTCGATACCGCCGGTCGTCTGGCCATCGACGAAGACATGATGGCCGAGATCAAGCGCCTGCACAGCGCCATCAACCCGGCCGAGACCCTGTTCGTGGTCGACGCCATGACCGGTCAGGATGCTGCCAATACCGCCAAAGCATTTGGCGAGGCGCTGCCGCTGACCGGTGTCATTCTGACCAAGACCGACGGCGACTCCCGTGGTGGTGCGGCGCTGTCGGTGCGTGCCATCACCGGCAAGCCGATCAAGTTTATCGGTAGCGGCGAAAAATCCGACGCGCTGGAGCTGTTCCACCCGGAACGTATTGCCTCGCGGATCCTCGGCATGGGCGACGTGCTGTCGCTGGTCGAGGAAGCCGAGCGCAAGCTCGACAAGGCCAAGGCCGAGAAATTTGCCAAGAAGTTCAAGAAAGGCAAGGCCATGGACTTCGAGGACATGAAGGACCAGTTCCAGCAGATGCGGAATCTGGGCGGCATGACCTCGCTGCTCGACAAGCTGCCCGGCCTCGGTCAGGTCGCACAGATGACCCAGGACCAGAAGGCGATGAAGCAGCTCAAGCACATGGAGGCGCTGATTGACTCCATGACGCCGGGCGAGCGCCGTGACCCGGAGATGATCAAGGGCTCGCGCAAACGCCGCATCGCTCAGGGCGCCGGTCTTGATATTCCGGACCTGAATCGGCTGCTCAAGCAGCAGAAGATGATGGCCAAGATGATGAAGAAGATGCGCACCCAGGGCGGCATGAAACAGATGATGCGGGGTATGCAGGGGATGTTTGGCGGCGGCGGTCCGGGCGGTGGCATGCCGCCGGGCGGCTTCCCCGGCATGTAATCGGGTGAAAAATCCCTTTAACTTGCTGTCCGAACTGGCTAGAATCTGCGCCCTTCGCAGTCTGTCAGTGTGAAAACGGGCAGATTTTCAGGCGGATACGATGGTCCACAGGTCGTGGGCCGGGAAACCGGATTGAACTAAGGTGCTGAAACAATGGTAGTTATTCGTCTCTCCCGCGGCGGTTCCAAGAAGCGTCCGTTCTACAGTGTGATCGTGACCGACAGCCGCAACTCCCGTGATGGCCGCTTTATCGAGCGCGTCGGCTTCTTCAACCCGATCGCCCGTGGCGGTGAAGTCCGTCTGCAGATCAATGCCGAGCGCGTTGATCACTGGGTGGCCCAGGGCGCCCAGCTGTCTGATCGCGTTAAAGGTCTGGTCAAGGAGTCCCGCAAGCAGAGCGCCTGATGGCCACTGCAACGGGACTTCTGCTGGTGGGCCGCGTTGGCGCGGCCCACGGAATCAAGGGCTGGGTCAAGGTCAAGTCGTTTACTGACCCGGTCGAGAATATCCTCGACTATCTGCCGTGGACATTGCGCGGCGCCGATGGCGAGAAAACGGTCAAGGTGACCGCCAGCCGCATGCAGGGCAAAACCCTGGTGGTGCAGCTGGACGGTGAAACCGACCGGACCCGTTCCGAGGCGCTGTTTTGCGGCCGGGACATTCTGGTGCCGGCAGACGCCTTGCCGGTGCTGGAAGAAGATGATTTTTACTGGCGTGACCTGATCGGGTTGCGGGTGCGTCATCAGGACGGCCGTGATCTGGGCAAAGTCAGCAGCCTGATGGAAACCGGCTCCAACGATGTGTTGGTGGTACGTGGAGACGGCGACAGTATCGACACTCGTGAGCGGCTGATTCCCTGGCTGCCGGAGGATGTGGTGCTGAACGTGGAGACCGCCGCCGGTGTGATCACGGTGGACTGGGACACGGAGTTTTAAAGTGACCTTGCAGGTCGCAGTAGTGACATTGTTTCCGGGAATGCTTGAAGCAATCACCGGTTACGGCATTACCCGGCGGGCGGTGGAAAACAGCCTGCTGGCGGTGGAGGCGGTGAACCCGAGGGATTTCACCACTGACAAGCACCGCACCGTGGACGATCGCCCGTTTGGTGGCGGCCCGGGAATGCTGATGAAGGTAGAACCGCTGGCAAAGGCCATTGCCCACGCCCGCGAAAAACTGCCCGAGGCAAAAGTGATTTATCTGTCGCCGACCGGCCGCAAGCTGGATCAGGCGAAAGTGCAACAACTCGCAGCGCAGCCGCAGCTGATTCTGGTGGCGGGGCGTTACGAGGGAATCGATGAGCGACTGATCGATACCGTCATTGATGAGCAGATTTCCATCGGTGACTTTGTATTGAGCGGCGGAGAACTTCCCGCCATGACGTTGATCGACGCGGTGGCCCGCTGTATTCCCGGAGTTCTGGGAGACGACGCCTCCGCCGAGCAGGACTCGTTCAGCGGTGACAACCGCAACCTGCTCGACTGCCCGCATTACACCCGACCTGAGGTGTTTGAAGGGCAGGCGGTGCCGGCAGTATTGATGAGCGGGCATCACGAGGACATTCGGCGCTGGCGGTTGAAACAGTCGCTGGGGCGAACGGCAACATTACGGCCTGATCTGCTGGAGGCGCGGCGACGCGACCAGGGGTTGAGTCGGGAAGAAGAGAAACTGCTGGCGGAATACCTTCAGGAACTGAAGCACCGCGAGTTTGACCAGCAACAAGACAGCGAAATTGAGTAACAGGAGCAAGCAGTCATGAGCGGCAAGAAAACTCTGGTTCAGGAAGTTGAGCAGGCGCAGCTGAAAAGCGAAGTGCCGGCGTTTGCTCCGGGCGACACCGTGACCGTACAGGTGAAGGTAAAAGAAGGTACCCGCGAGCGTCTGCAGGCGTTTCAGGGTGTGGTCATCGCGCTGAAAAGCCGTGGCCTGAACTCCTCCTTCACGGTGCGCAAGATTTCCCACGGTGTTGGTGTGGAGCGTGTGTTCCAGACCCACAGTCCGGTGGTCGACAGCATCAAGGTTGACCGTCGCGGTGATGTGCGTCGCGCCAAGCTGTACTTCCTGCGTGATCGCGCCGGCAAGTCGGCTCGCATCAAGGAAAAAGTACGCAGCGCCAACTGATCGGCTGCTGTTGCCAGCGAAAACGGCCACCTCGGGTGGCCGTTTTCGTTTGTCTTTTTCCGGCTTTGCCGATCAGAGAAACTCGCTGAAGCCTGGGTCGTCGCAGAATTCCACCGCCAGAGAGCGGCCCGGCAAGCGAATCCGACTGGCGCTGATATCGAGATCCTCGCCACTGAGCACGCCCTCGCCAAACTGGTAAACCGGTCTGGCTTGCCCCGTTAATGTTTTCTGCTCGTAATCGGCTACCGCGGCCAGCGTTTGTTCGCGTCGTTTCTGCCAGCTGTGAATCGCGGCGTCACCGTGTTTGCGTTGCAGCAGTGTCGCGCTGTGCTGTGGTGACAACACCAGCGCGGTGGCATTGTTGCCGCCAAATCCCTTCGAGTTGAGAAATGCTGCCGCCGGCTGGTCCAGCTGTCGATGTGACAGGGCAAAGTCCAGATGCTGGCGATGGACATCTTCGGCAATTGCGTCTGTGGTGGTAATGCCGGGCAGCCAGCCGCTGGCGAAGGTGCCCAGTGCGGCCATCAGCTGATCGCCGGAAGCGCTCGCCAGAGAGTGACCGAGATAGCACTTCACCGCATTGACCGGCCACTGAGAAATGGCAAAGGCACTGGCAATACGATCCAGCACATCGGATTCGGTGACCCGGTTTTGCGGCGTGCTGGTGCCATGGGCGGAAACAAAACTGTGCTGTTGCAGCGCCTGCTCGCCGAGCAGTTGTCGCGCCAGAGCAGCGGCGCGGCCCAGTGTCAGGTAATTGCCGATGCCGGGTGCGGAGATGGATTTCTTGGTGCCGTCGGCGTGAACAAACACGTCCGGCACCGCACCGAGAATATCGGCGCCCAGCTCCAGCGCCAGCGCGTCATCCATCAGCAGAAAAAACTGCGCTGACTCGGCCAGGGTAAAGCCGCAATTCTCACCGAACGGACGCACCGCCCGGCGCCAGTTCGCTGTTTCCGCGCCGGCATCCAGTTTGCGCAGGTCCTCGTCCTCTGCCAGCGCGCCCATGGCGCGATAGCCTTCGAACACTTCCGGTACCAGCGGTGCTTCGGCGGCGCCCACCAGTGCCACCCGGGCGCGGCCGGAGCGGATATCGTGAACCCCCAGAGACAGGTTGTAGAGAAAGCTGGCGCAGGCGCCGAGCATGCCGCCGGTGCGGCCGACACTGCCGAGCACATAAGCATTTATGAAATCCGCCGGCATTTCGCCAAGCCCCAGCGGGCACTGTTTCGAGCTGATCCGTTTGCCCTGATGCGGATACTTGAGCATGCCGCCCAGACCATTGTCATCGAGCTGGCTCATGGCGCCGGAGGCGTACACGGCGATTTTGTCCGGTGCCACTTTTTCGGTGATCCGTTGCCATGGAACACCAGCCATGCCCAGACAATCGGAAGCGCCGAAGACGCTCATCTGCAGTGCCCGGGGATGATTGCGGGACGGATACCAGCTGGCCGGATCGAAGCCACCGGGCAGTTGTCCGGCGGCCTGAACCCGGGCCTGCTCGGTGGCTGGTAGCATCACGGCGCCGGCCGGGAGGGTCAGTTCGCTGCGGCTGCGATCGAGCGGCTTGATTTGCCAGCCCGGCGGCAGCGGGGAGGGCAGATCCAGATTGCGCACCGTCACCGTCAGGGTGTTGCCATGGCTGGCGGCAACATTCAGGGGGACCCGGCTGCTATCGAACAGGTTGCCCTCAAGGCGGCGCACCAGAGTGGCGGCCAGCAGCGCTTCAGGCTCATCGTGACCGCACAGGGCGGCCAGCGAGCGCAGCGTGCGCAGCCGCTGGTCGTCGTTCAGTGTCTCGATGATGAGTCTCTGGAAACCGTGGTGGCAGGCACTGCGGCCGGCGGGGCTGATGCCGCCGAGGGCGGTGAT